>CAUJJI010000159.1 GCA_963205265.1 Pseudomonadota bacterium | reverse complement strand
GTCGATGCTGAACTCCTATTCGGGCTGGGCGGCGGCGGCGATGGGCTTCACCCTGCACAATACCGCGATGATCGTCACCGGCGCGCTGGTCGGCAGCTCGGGCGCGATCCTCAGCTACATCATGTGCCGGGCGATGAACCGGAGCTTCATCTCGGTGATCGCCGGCGGCTTCGGCGCCGAAGGGGGCGAGGGCAGTGCCGCCGCCAGGACCGACCGGCCGTGGAAGCGCGGGTCGGCCGAAGACGCGGCCTTCCTGATGAAGCAGGCCGAGCAGGTCATCATCATCCCCGGCTACGGCATGGCCGTCGCCCAGGCGCAGCACGTGCTGCGCGAGATGGGCGACTTGCTCAAGGCGGAGGGGGTGCGCGTCAAGTACGCGATCCACCCGGTCGCCGGCCGCATGCCGGGCCACATGAACGTGCTGCTGGCCGAAGCCAACGTCCCCTACGACGAAGTGTTTGAGCTGGAGGACATCAACGGCGAATTCGCCCAGACCGACGTCGCTTTCATCATCGGCGCCAACGACGTTGTCAATCCGGCGGCCAAGACCGACAAGACATCGCCGATCTACGGCATGCCGGTGTTCGACGTGGAGAAAGCCAAGACCATCATGTTCATCAAGCGCTCGATGGGCGGCGTCGGCTATGCCGGGGTCGACAACGACGTCTTCTACATGGACCAGACGATGATGCTGCTCGCCGATGCGAAGAAGATGGTCGAGGACATCGTCAAGGCGCTGCAGCACTGATGCGCCGCCTGTTCGCCATCGCCGCCGTCCTGCTCGCGACCGCCGGCTGCGTCGAGCGGATCGCCGAAAGCCGCGTGCGCTCGGCGCTGCTCGATGCCGGCCTGTCCGAGCGCAACGCCGATTGCATGGCCCATCGCATGGTCGAGAGGCTGACGATCCGCCAGCTGCGCAAGCTCGAGGCGCTGCAGGGCGACAAGCGCTCGCTCGCCGACTACGTCGTCGCCGTCCGCAAGGTGGGCGATGCCGAAGTGATCGGCGTCACCGCCAGTTCGGCCGCCCTGTGCACGACGGGACTGGCGCGCTAGGGTGAGCCGGGCCGCTTTCGCTTCCGATCCCGGCCGTTCGCGCGGTCGCGAGTTTCCGCTCGAGGGCGCGCTGTCGCGGGGGCCGCGCAGTGCCTACCAGCGCGACCGCGACCGCATCATCCATTCGATCGCCTTTCGCCGGCTGCGCTACAAGACGCAGGTCTTCGTCGCGCCCGACGGCGACCATTACCGCGTCCGCCTGACGCACAGCCTGGAAGTGGCGCAGATCGCCCGGGTCATCGCCCGCGCGCTGGGCATCGACGAGGACCTGACCGAGGCGCTCGCCCTGGCGCACGACATCGGCCACCCGCCGTTCGGCCATGCCGGCGAGGAAGCGCTGGACGGGGCGCTGATCCGCGCCGGCGGGTTCGATCACAACGCCCATTGCCTGCGCACGCTGATGCGGCTGGAATCGCCCTATTGCGAGCACGACGGGCTCAACCTCACCTGGGAGGCGCTGGAAGGCCTGGCCAAGCACAACGGCCCGGTCACCGAGGTCAACTGGGCGCTCGCCGAGCTCGACGCGGCCTATCCGCTCGAGCTGGCCACCTGGCCTTCGCTCGAAGCGCAGGTCGCGGCGATTTCCGACGACATCGCCTACGACAACCACGACATCGACGACGGGCTGCGTGCCGGTTTCCTCTCGCTCGACGAACTGCTGGCGCAGGACTTCGTCGCCGACCAGTGGCGTGCGGTCGAGCGGCGCTATCCCGCCGCACCGCGCGACCGCCAGCTGCGCGAGCTGATCCGCAGCCAGATCGGCATGATGGTCAACGACGTCCTCGACGAGACGCGCAGCCGGACCCGGGGCATGGCCAGCGTCGACGACATCCGCGCCGCCGGACGGGCGAGCGCCGCCTTCTCGCCGGCGATGGAAGAGGGCGAGCGGCTGTTCAAGCGCTTCATGTACCGCAAGCTCTACTACCACCCCGAACAGCTCGCGACTGCCGAGCGCGCGCGTGCCGTCGTTGCCGAGCTGTTCGCCGCCTACTCGCAGCAGCCGGTGCTGATGGACGAGGACTGGATCGGCGGCCTGCCCGGCTTCGAACCGGACCGCAGCCGCTACATCGCCGACTACATCGCCGGCATGACCGACCGCTTCGCGATCTCGCGGCACGCCGACATCTATGGGCGCACCCCTGCCGGGCTGAGGAACGTCTAGGCGACTTCGATCCTCCCCCGGTGGTAAACCGCCGAAAGTGCGTGGACAGCCCTCCGGCAGCGCCACGTGCTGCCACCCTCCCTTCTCCGGGGGACGACCTCCCTCATCGCATTGACCTGTGGCGATGATCGCTTAGAGACCCCAGCCGACTCATGACTTACCAATTCCCGCAAAGACGCTTGTGCCTCGTCGGGGCTACGGGGCTGACCGGCTCGAGCCTGATCGAGCAGGCGGTAAGCCGCTCGGACATCCGCATCGTCGGGGTGGCCCGCCGCGAGATGCCGCTGCCCGAAGGTGCGCGCATGGAGATGCTGCTCGCCGATCCGTCCGGCTGGGCCGATGCCATCGCCGCCGCCAATGCCGAGGTGCTGGTCTGCTCGCTGGGCACGACCTGGCGCAAGGCCGGCAAGGACGAGGCCGCCTTCCGCGCGGTCGATCACGATCTTGTCCTGTCCTGCGCGCGCGCGGCCAAGGCCGCCGGCATCGAACATGCCGTCGTCGTTTCGTCGGCCGGCGCCGACATGGCCAGCGGCAATCGCTATCTGCGGCTCAAGGGCGAGATGGAGCATGCCCTGGCGAAAGTCGGCTTCCGCCGCCTCGACATCCTGCGTCCCGGCCTGCTGCGGGGGGTCAGGCGCAACGATCCGCGGCCGCTGGAGCGGCTGGCGATGCTGGCCAGCCCGGTCATCGATCTCCTGCTGCAGGGAGAATGGCGACGGTTCCGCTCGATACGCGTCGACGTGCTCGCGAGAATCATCTTCGCCCTGGCGCAGGAGAAGGCGGGCGGCCGGTTCGTGCACGATTACGACGCGCTGCGCCGGGCGAAGCGCAGGGTTGGTGGATAAGTCGCCGGCCCAATCGTTGACTCTGCGCCCGCGGACGCCCATTTTCGCCGGCGTCGCTGACAGCGCGGGAGAGTCCCTGCGGTCCGCCGGTGAGCAATTCGCCAGTGGCCCACAGGGCGCCGAAGGAGCAACCGCCCCGGAATCTCTCAGGCCAACGGACCGCGCCCCGTCGATAGCGATGCTCTGGAAAGTGCCGGATGCGCTCTGCATGCGGCCGCCGAAGGGGTAACCCCGCCGCAGCCGGCCTGCGGGAACGACGGGGGAAAGCTCTCAGGTTTCCGTGACAGAGGGGGCACCTGAATGGTGTGCCATGCTGTGCGGAGCTGTGACCTGTGAACGAGAGCCGAATTCCCGATGCCGATGATGAAGCTGTCGCCGTAGAGCCGCTGGCCCTGCCGCTCGACGCCTGGCATCGCGCCCGCGGCGCCCGCATGGTCGAATTCGCCGGCTATCTCATGCCGGTCCAATACGAAGGCATCATCGCCGAGCATCTGTGGACACGCGAAAGCGCCGGCCTGTTCGACGTCAGCCACATGGGCCAGCTCGGCGTGTCGAGCGGGGACGACGGCGGCAAGGCCGCGGCCCTGGCGCTCGAGGCGCTGCTGCCCGGCGACATCTCGGCGCTGAAGCCGGGGCGCATGCGCTATTCGCTGCTGCTGGCCGAGGACGGCGGCATTCTCGACGACCTGATGGTGACCTGCACCGGGCGCGACTATGCCATCGTCGTCAACGGCGCGACCAAGTGGGACGATATCGGCCACATGCGCGAGCATCTGCCCGACGAGATCACGCTCAGGCATTTCGACGAGCAGGCGCTGCTGGCGCTGCAGGGCCCGAAGGCCGTCGACGCGCTCAGCCGCCTCGGCCCGGTGCCGCTGCACGGCGATGGCACTGCGCTCGCCGCGCTCAAGTTCATGCAGGCCGACATCTACGACTGGGGCGGGCGGCGCCTCGGCATCAGCCGCTCGGGCTATACCGGCGAGGACGGGTTCGAGATTTCCGTCGCGGCCGAAGATGCGGCGGCGCTGGCCGATGCCCTGGCCGACCAGCCCGAAGTGAAGCCGATCGGCCTCGGCGCGCGCGATTCGCTGCGGCTCGAAGCCGGCTTGCCGCTCTACGGGCACGATCTCGACGAGGCGACCGATCCGGTCGCTGCCGGGCTGGCTTTCGCCATATCCAAGCGGCGACGGGCCGAAGGCGGATTTCCCGGGGCCGAGCGCATCCTTGCCCTGCTGGAAAGCGGCTCGCCCCGCCAGCGCGTGGGCCTCGCGCTCGAAGGCCGCATGGCCGCACGCGAGGGTGCACTGGTCCTGGCCGGTGAGCGCGAAGTGGGACTCGTCACCTCGGGCGGCTTTTCGCCCAGCCTCCAGCATCCGATCGCCATGGCCTATGTCGAGGCCGCGCTGGCCGCGCCCGGCACTCGCCTGGAACTCGACAACCGCGGCAGGCGTTTGCCGGCAACCGTCGTGCCCCTGCCGTTTGTCCCCCACCGCTACTACCGCTGAGGAGCACCGCATGAGCCGTTATTTTACCGAGGACCACGAGTGGATCGAAGTCGATGGCGAAGTCGGCACCGTCGGCATCACCGACTATGCGCAAAGCCAGCTCGGCGACATCACTTTCGTCGAGCTTCCCGCCGTCGGCCAGCAGGTGGGCAAAGGCGATTCGGTATCGGTGGTCGATTCGGTCAAGGCCGCTTCCGACGTCTACAGCCCGGTCAGCGGCGAGGTTACCGATGCCAACCAGGCGCTCGCCGACGAGCCCGAGCTGGTCAACAGCGATGCCGAGGTTAGCGGCTGGCTGTTCCGGGTGAAGCTGTCGGATCCCGGCGAGCTCGGCAAGCTGATGGATCGGGCGGGTTACGATGCCTATGTCGGGGGACTCTAGGATACTCCCCCCTGGGGGGAGGGGGACCGCCGGCAAAGCCGGTGGTGGAGGGATGCCCCCGCTGGCGGTTACACCCCTCCGTCAGCGCTACGCGCTGGCACCTCCCCTTCCAGGGGAGGATTTAGACACGCCCACCCAAGGAAACTCCTGAATGCGCTATCTCCCTCTCACCGACGCCGACCGCAGCGGCATGCTCGCCGCCATCGGCGCATCCTCGATCGACGACCTCTTCGTCGACGTGCCGGCCGAGGCGCGGCTGCCGGGGCCGGTCGCGGGCTTGCCGCTCCACGCCGGCGAGATGGCGGTCGAACGGCACATGAGCCGGCTGGCGGCGATGAACCTGTCCGCCGGCAGCGTGCCGTTCTTCCTTGGGGCAGGGGCCTATCGCCACCACGTGCCGGCCTCGGTCGATCACCTGATCCAGCGCGGTGAGTTCCTGACCGCCTATACGCCCTACCAGCCCGAGATCGCCCAGGGGACGCTGCAGGTCCTGTTCGAGTTCCAGACCCAGGTCGCGCGCCTGTTCGGCACCGACATCGCCAATGCCTCGATGTACGACGGATCGACCGCCTGCTGGGAAGCGATCCTGATGGCCTCGCGCGTCACGCGGCGCAGCCGGGCGGTGCTGTCGGGCGGGCTGCACCCGCACTACGCCGCCACGGTGCGGACCATGGCCCGCTTTTCCGGCGAGACGATCGACTGGCGGGTGCCGCGGCTCGAGGCCGCGCCCGACGATGCCGAGGTCATCGCCGCGATCGACGGCGAGACCGCCTGCGTCGTCGTGCAGTATCCCGACATCCTCGGCCGCATCCCCGATCTGGCCGCCATCGCCGATGCCGCCCATGCCGCCGGCGCGCTGCTGGTCGCCGTGGTGACCGAGCCCGTGGCGCTCGGCCTGATCGAGGCGCCCGGCCACCTCGGCGCCGACATCGTCGTCGGCGAGGGGCAGTCGCTCGGCGTCGGGCTCAATTTCGGCGGGCCCTATCTCGGCCTGTTCGGCTGCAACGAGAAATTCGTCCGCCAGATGCCCGGGCGGCTCTGCGGCGAGACTGTCGACGCTGACGGCCGGCGCGGCTTCGTGCTGACCCTGTCGACGCGCGAGCAGCATATCCGGCGCGAGAAAGCGACCAGCAACATCTGCACCAACTCCGGTCTCTGCGCGCTCGCCTTCAGCATCCACATGACGCTGCTGGGGGGCGAGGGGCTGGCACGCCTGGCGCGGATCAACCACGCCCGGGCGCGGCGCCTGGCCGAGCGGCTGGCCGCCGTACCCGACCTGTCGGTGCTCAACGAGGCCTGGTTCAACGAGTTCACCGTCATCCTGCCGAAGGACGCGCGCGAAGTGGTCCGCGCGCTGGCCGACCGGCAAGTGCTCGGCGGCGTATCGCTCGGCCGCCTCTACCCGGATGCGCCGGAACTCGACCGCGGCCTGCTGGTCGCCGCCACCGAGACCTGCAGCGATGAGGACATCGAGGCTTTCGCCTCGGCACTGACGGGAGTCCTGGCATGAGCGCCCCCAATGCCGCCGGCTGGCGCCCCAGCCTGGGTGCGGCCAACGACAGCGCCGCTCCGTCGCCGACCGCCAGCGGCGATCGCGGGCTCATGCTGGAAGAGGCGCTGATCTTCGAACTCGGCCAGCCGGGCAAATGCGGCGTCGATCTCGACGAGCCCGAGCTCGAGCCGCTGCCCGCGCTCGGCCGGCACCTGCGCAGGCAGGCCTGCCCGCTGCCCGGCCTCACCGAGCCCGAGACGGTGCGCCACTACACGCGGCTGTCGCGGCAGAACTATGCGATCGACCTGGGGCCGTTCCCGCTCGGCTCGTGCACGATGAAGCACAATCCCCGGCTCAACGAGAAAGTCGCGCGGCTGCCCGGCTTCGCCGATGTCCACCCGCTGCAGCCGCAGCAGACGGTGCGCGGTGCGCTGGAAGTCATCGCACAGCTGGCCGACTGGCTGATCGCGCTGACCGGCATGCACGGGGTCGCCATGACTCCCAAGGCCGGCGCCCACGGCGAGCTGTGCGGCCTGCTGTGCATCCGCGCCGCGCACGATGCCCGGGGCGAGGCGCGCGAAGTCATGCTGGTGCCCGATAGTGCCCACGGCACCAATCCGGCCACGGCGGCCTTCGCGGGCTATCGCGTCGAAAGTATCGCGGCGACGGCCGAGGGGCGGATCGACGTTGCGGCGCTTTTGGCGCGTCTGGGACCGGACGTCGCCGGGGTGATGATCACCAACCCCAACACCTGCGGCCTGTTCGAGCGCGACATCAAGGAAATCGCCGACGCCGTCCACGCGGCGGGGGGCTATGTCTATTGCGACGGCGCGAACTTCAACGCCATTGTCGGCAAGGTCCGGCCCGGCGACCTCGGCGTCGATGCCATGCACATCAACCTGCACAAGACGTTCTCGACGCCGCACGGCGGCGGCGGGCCGGGTTCGGGCCCAGTCGTGCTGTCGGAAGCCCTCGCGCCCTTTGCGCCGCTGCCTTTCACTATGCGCACCGCCGAAGGCGTGACCCATCTCGTCGAGGAAGAAGACGCTGCCGCCATCGTCCCGGGCGAAAGCTTCGGCAGCCGCTCATTCGGCAGGATGACGGCGTTCCACGGCCAGATGGGCATGTTCACCCGCGCGCTGACCTATATCCTCAGCCACGGAGCGGATGGGCTGCGCCAGGTCGCCGAGGATGCCGTGCTCAATGCCAACTACGTGCTGCGCAGGGTCGAGGACGTGCTCGTCGCGCCCTTTGCGGCAAGCGGGCCGTGCATGCACGAGGCGCTGTTCAGCGACGCCGGCTTGCCCGAAGGCTTTACCACGCTCGATATCGCGAAGGGACTGATCGACGAGGGGTTCCACCCGATGACGGTCTATTTCCCGCTGGTGGTGCGCGGGGCCATGCTAGTCGAGCCGACCGAGACCGAAAGCCGGGCCGGGCTCGACCGGTTCATCGCCAGCCTGCGCTCGCTTGCCGAGCGGGCCGGCCGCAGCGACGAGAGCCTGAAGTCCGCCCCGCATCTCGCGCCGCGGCGCCGGCTGGACGAAACCCAGGCGGCACGCAAGCCGGTGCTGGTATGGCGGGAGCCTGCTTCCGCGGCCGACTGAAAGCTCCGCCTGGGCGGAGCCTCAGCGGCGCGGAAGGGGCGGGTCAGATTTCCTTGTCGACCGCGTTGGCGGCGGATTCGACGTCTTCGCCGGCACCGCGCACGGTGTTGCAGGCCGAAGCGCCGAGAGCGATGCTGCCGGCGATGAGGCCGAGGATGAGCTTCCTGAGCATGGTGTGATCCTTCTGTCGCAGACCGGAACCGTTGCCGGTCTGCTCGGATCAGCTAACTCACGGCAGGATCGCAGGTTCCTCAGGTGGCCTTGTCGACGGTATTGGCGGCTGATTCGATGTCCTGCCCGACGCCGCGCACGGTGTTGCAGGCCGCAGCGGCCAGGGCGAGCCCGCCGACGACGGCAGCGATAAGAAGTTTGCGAGCCATGGGGCCATTCTCCAACTGATGTAGCGATTGCGCTATATGGGCGGCGCCTAATCCGCGTCCAGCGCCGAAGGCAGCGAAGGCTCCTTTGCCAGGCGCCGCTCGCGCCAGGCGATGACGAGCCCGGCGGCGATGATCGCCGGCGCGCCGAGCCAGGTGGCGAGCGGCGGCACGTGATCCCAGATCAGCCAGCCGTAGAGCATCGTCCAGGCCAGCGCGCTGTAGTCCATGACGATCACCGTCGCGACCGAGCCGTAGCGCAACGCTGCGGTGATCAGCAGCTGGCCGAGCGTGCCGCTCAGCCCGACACCCAGCAGCAGGAGCCACTGCCAGGCACTGTGCGCGCCGGTGTAGAACGGGAGGAAGGGCGCCGCCAGCAGGCTTCCGAACAGCGAGAAGTAGAAGACGATGCTGGTCGGCGATTCGCTGCGGCTGAGATCGCGGATCTGGAAGCTGACCACGGCGACGACCAGCCCTGCACAGAGACCGGCGGCCGCGCCCAGGATCGAGATCGGCTGGTGCCCCGGCTGCGCGATGACGATGACCCCGGCAAAGCCCAGCGCCACCGCCGTCCAGCGCCACGGCCCGACGTGCTCGCGCAGGAACAGGGCGCTCATGACCACGGCGAACAGCGGCGTGGTGAAGCCCAGCGTGGTCGCTTCCGCAAGCGGCAGCATGATCGAGGCGGCGAAGCCGCAGAGCATGCCGAGCGTGCCGGTGACCGCGCGCGAGGCATGGCTGCCCAGCCGCCCGGTGCGCAGGGTGCCCAACCTGCCGGTGACGGCGAGCCAGCCGGCCAGCACTGCGACCGGGACCGCCTGGCGCCAGAACATCAGCTCCGGCAGGGCGATGCCGCTCTCGCCGGTGAACTTGACCAGCATGAACAGCGTAGACATCAGGACAACGCCGGCCAGGCGCAGGACAAGGGCCAGGATCGGGCGTTGGGCATGCTCCACGCAGCGGCTTTAAACGCCGCCCGTTCCGAGGCAAGGGGCAGCGATGGACGAACTCCCCCTGCTGCATGCGATTGCCGCTGCACTCTCCGTGGCGCTGGCGGTCCTGGCCTGGTGGGCCGACCGCCGCCGGATGCGCCGCAGCGATCCCGACGCGGTCGGCTTCATGCCGTGGACGACGATCTTTCTCGTCGCGCTGCTGGCGGCCTGCGTGTTCATCGGCCTGGCAGCGCGCGAGTGGCTGGCGGGATGAGACCCTTGTTCTGCCGTGATTTCGGAGTCGCCAGATGATTCCATCTGGCTCGAAATCTAGCCGCCGTAGAACACGTTGTCGCCGAGATCCTTCATCTCGAGAATCGCGGCGTCGGGCCGGCCTTCCGGATGCTTGTGGAGATGCGCCTGGGTGACTTCGCCGACGACGACATGGTGGTCGCCGACTTCGACGATCTCGACGACCTTGCACTCGACCGCGGCGATGGCGCAGCCGATGATCGGGGCGCCGTTGTCGCCCGGCCGGTAAGGCTCGCCCGAGATGGTGCCGTCGTCGACTTCGGCCGGCTTGAAGAAGGCGAAGGCGACGCCCTGCTGCCCCTTGCCGAGCATGTTGAGCGCGAATTGCCCGGTTTCCTTCACCGCCGCATGGGTCCCCGAATCGGCCTTGACGCCGACGACGACCAGGGGCGGGCTGAAAGCGGTCTGCGTCACCCAGTTGACGGTCGCGGCAGTGAGGGTGCCGTCCGCGGCCTTCGCGGTCATCACGTAGATGCCGTAGGGGATCATCCTGAGAACGGTCTTCTTGGTATTGGCGTCCATTTGCGGCGAATCCCTGTCCATTCCTCCGATGGATTTTCTCTCGCCGCTTTGGAGAGTTCGCGCAAGATGACGCGCGCCGGCCGCTGCCGGGGCGACCAGGCGAGCTTTATGCGCTCGGTGCCTAGAGGCAGGCTTCCAGGTAGGCCTGGTCGAAGCCGAACTGACGCGCCTTTTCCAGCGTGTAGGGGCGCAGGCCCGAGGCGCGGAACTCGCCGATGATCTTGCCGTCGTCGGTCTCGTCGAGATATTCGAACTTGAACAGCTCCTGGGTGACGATCACGTCGCCTTCCATGCCGATCACCTCGGTGATGTTGGTGGTGCGGCGCGAACCGTCGCGCAGGCGCTTGACCTGGACGATGAGGTCGACCGATTCCGCGATCTGGCGGCTGATCGCCTCCTTCGGGATCTTGATGTCGCCCATCATGATCATGTTTTCCATACGGCCCAGGCATTCGCGCGGGCTGTTGGCGTGGAGCGTACACATCGAGCCGTCGTGGCCGGTGTTCATCGCGGCGAGGAGGTCGAAACACTCCGCGCCGCGGATTTCGCCCAGGATGATCCGGTCCGGACGCATACGCAGCGCGTTCTTGACGAGGTCGCCGATGGTGATCGCGCCCTGGCCTTCCAGGTTCGGCGGGCGGGTTTCCAGCGGCAGCCAGTGCGGCTGCTGCAGGCGGAGTTCGGCCGCGTCCTCGATCGTCAACACGCGCTCGCCGGGGTCGATCATCTTCGACAGGGCGTTGAGCATCGTCGTCTTGCCCGAGCCGGTACCGCCCGAGATGACGACGTTCATGCGGCAGGCGCCGGCGATCTTGAGCGCCGTCGCCATCTTGTCGCTCATCGACCCGAAGTCGCGCAGCATGTCGATGGTGATCGGCTTTTCGGAGAACTTACGAATCGAGATGGCCGTGCCGCGCAGCGACAGCGGCGGCACGATGACGTTGACGCGGCTGCCGTCCTTGAGGCGGGCGTCGGCCAGCGGCGTGGTCTGGTCGACGCGGCGGCCGACCTGGTTGACGATGCGCTGGGCGATCTGGAACAGGTGCGATTCGTCGCGGAACTTGACCGTCGAAAGCTGCAGCTTGCCCTTCTTTTCGATGTAGGTCTGGTTCGGCCCGTTGACCATGATGTCGGACACGTCCGGGTCCTGCAGCAGCTCTTCCAGCGGCCCGAAGCCTAGCAGCTCGTCGATCAGCACCTTCTCCAGCGCGAATTGCTCGCGCCGGTTGAGAGTGAGCTTCAGTTCGGCGAGCACTTCCATGATGATCGGGCGGAATTCCTCCGCCAGCTCGTCCTTGGAGAGGGTCGCGGCCGCTTCCGGATCGACGCGTTCGAGCAGGCGGGGAAGCACCTGCTCCTTGATCTTGTGGACGCTCGCCTCAAAACCCTGCGCCTGCTCGCCCTGGCTGTGGTCGCTGTTCATCCGCTCCGAG
>CAUJJI010000158.1 GCA_963205265.1 Pseudomonadota bacterium | reverse complement strand
CTTGCGATTGCCCGCTCGAGCGCGTCGGGCTCGCCGGCGAGAATGAGAATGTCGCCGGTTTCCAGCACTTCGTCGCGCGCAGCCTCACTGCGGATTCCATCGCGCAGTACGCTGGTGACCGTGACCTGGCCTTCATGCCGGGCAACGAATTCGCCGACCGTGCCGCCGACGGCAGCGGAACCTCCGCCGACAAGCGCTTCGGTCACGTAGCCTTCGATGTCCAGGGCGTCGCCGATGGTCCCCGCTGCGCGCCTGTCGCCAGGCAGCAGCCGGTAGCCGAAGCGGAGGAAGATCAGGCCGACGACCAGCAGCCCGAAGCCCGTCGGAAAGTAGTCGAGCATGCCAAACGGCTGGCCGGTCATGTCCTCGCGGACGCGGCTGACGATGATGTTCGGCGATGTCCCGACAAGCGTCATCAGCCCGCCCAGCAGCGATGCGAAGGACATCGGCATGAGGAACGTCGATGGGCTGACGTCGCTCTTCTTGGCGATCTGGAAGGCTGCCGGCATGAGCATCGCCAGGGCGCCGACGTTCTTGACCAGGGCCGAGGCGATGCCGACGCTGGCGGTCAGGATCATCAGCTGCGACCGCACGCGCCGGATGCGCTTCGTGATCCCGCCGAGCGCCGCTTCGACGATGCCCGAGCGTTGCACGGCACCCGAAATCACGAGCGCCGAGGCGACGATGATGACGATATCGTCGGAAAATCCCGCGAACGCCTCGTCCGGCTTCACCAGGCCCAGCGCCACCGCCGCAAGCAGGGAAATCACGGCGGTCACATCATAGCGAAAGCGCCCCCAGAGAAACAGGCCCATCATCCCGGCCAGGGTGCATACCGACAGCCATTGCGGAAAGGTCATCGGACACTCTGCCGGCAAGCGTCCACGGCGAGTTCAAGGTTGCGCAACCAGTTCGTCATGCAGCACAAACGCTCCGAGCAGCGTTCGGTGGCGACACCGGCCTTCGCGGGCAAAATAGCGCGTCGGCTCCCGCCGCGCCACCGGCTTGCAGCCGATCGCGCGCGCCCTCACCCCTCCGCCACGAAGTCGAGGAAGTCGTTGTAGGCCTGCGCGGTGCCGGCGCAGGTGATCTTGTCGTCGCCGCCTTCCATCTCGGCATAGCGGCGGATCGACGGGCCGACATAGGGCTGCTTCCAGCCGCACGGGCAGTCCTCGTCCCAGTGGATCGTGACCTCGTCGCCCGAGATGAAGCCGCCCCAGTAGGTCTGCGCCATCAGGTCGTAGAACGCATAGCGGCCGGTCTGAGCGCCCTTGCGCGGCAGCAGCTTCATGTCGGCATCGAACAAGAGCGGGATCGTCACCGGCAGGATGTGGAAGTGCCCGGCCGAGCAGCGCGGCGACATGCTCATCACTTCGGACATGCCGTAGAACATGCCGATCCGGTCCAGCCCGAAATAGTCGCGGACGAAGCCTTCCCAGTCGTCGGGCGCGTCCTTGAAGCCTTTCATGCCGCCGCCGGTCATGACGAACGAGCCTGGGGCGAAGTCGGGCTTCAGGCCCTTGGCGATGCCGCTGCGTGCGGTCCTGATCAGGTCGGCGAAGGTTCCGCCCAGCTTGACCCGCTTGCCGCGGAACTCTTCGAACAGCTTGAAGAACCATGCTTCGAGATCCTGTTCGCGACGCCTGGCCTGCGCGATCATCTGTTCGCGCGCGGAAAGCAGCGCCGGGTCGAGGCCGAGCTTGCCCAGTTCGCCGCGATCCTCGGCGGCCTGCATGCGCCCGGCCAGCGACATCACGTCGCTGGGGATGTGGGTCTGGTAGAGCGTGTGGTAGTGTTCGGGGCCCCCGGCGGCGGGAATGTTGAACAGGCTGAGCATCTTGAGCATCATGTGATGCCCGCCGCGATAGCCGGGAAAGAAGGTCTCGACCGGGTCGGTATAGGCGTCGACCCCCGTCGTGGCGCGCTGCGCCTCGTAGTACGAGCGCTGCCAGGTGGGGAACTCGACTTTCGAGCGCGGCACGAAGCTGAGCTTGCCGGTGGTGCCCGACGAGGTCCCGACCAGCATGCCGTATTCGTCGAGCCGGTCGAGCCACTGGTCGAGCATGGTCAGGCCCGTAAGGTCCATGCCCGACAGGTCGATCGTCGTCAGCCGGTCCAGCCAGGCGTGCAGCTTGGGGATGTTGCGCGTCTCGATAAGCGAGAGCGGATAGTTCTTGTAGACGCGGTGGTCGAACAGCAGCGGCAGCACGTCCTCGACGCTGTCGACCGCGCCGATGCCTTCCTTGCCAGCGAGCTTGTCGAAAGCAGCGACCGAGCCGTGGAAGCGGTCGAACCGCTTGCGCAGGGCAGCTGCCTGCGCGTCCTCGCAATCGCGCCAGCTCATGGCGAAGAGCGGCTCGAAGCCGCCGTCGATCCAGTGCTCGGGAGTCTCCGGATCGAGCACAGTTCGCGCCAACGCTTCGCTCATCGCCTTCTCTCCCGCCTTGCTGGTCACTTTCATAGCAGGCGCACCCGAGGCTGGGCAAGACGTCCGGCGGGGGATTGTTTTGCGGGCCCGGCAGGGGCTACCTGGCGGAACCCCAGAGCGTCACGGGTCCGATCAGGCCGGATCTGCGCAGCGGGGCATCGGCGCGGTAGGTCGGCAATGACGTCCAGGTCACTTTCTGGGCGCCTTGTTGCTGGTCCCCGATGAGGCGGTTGACCCAGAGATTGGCCACTCGCACCGTAAGGCGGTTGCGACCGCGCTTAGCCAGTGCCGCGATGTCCAGCCGGTAGGGTGCGTGCCAAAGGCTGCCGGCTGCCTTCCCGTTGACGGTCACTTCGGCCACCTCGCGCGCTTCGCCGAGATCCAGCCACAGCGGCTGCCCTGGCTTCCAGCCGCGCGGTGCATCGAAATCCTTGGTGTAGGTCGCAATGCCGGAGAAATGGCGAATTCCGTCGAGCGCGTTCTCGTCGAGCGGCGCGAGCATGGGAAGCTCGACCGAAGCAGGCGCGCCACGGCCAGGCTGGAAGCTTACGTTCCAGGCTCCCGACAGGGACGCCAGCTCCCTGGGATCTGCCCGCTCGATAGTGAGCGCAGCTGCCTTTGCGGGCTTGCGGAACACGACATGGACCGAATCGTCTCCCTGCAGCGTCAAAGGGACAACGGTCGTGCCGTCCTCGATGCGATAGCTGACCGGCTCGAGTTCCCCGGTCTCGGCGTGCCAGAGTTCCGGCGCCTTCCCCGTCACCCGGAATCGCGCCTCGATCGTTTCGGTCCGGTCCCGCCGGTTGACGAGAAACCAGCTGTCGCCGTCGGCCAACTTGCGATGCACGAAAGGAATGTCGGCCCCGTCCGAGGCCCCGCTGAAGGCGAAGTCGGGCGTCGCGCCGAGCTTCGCGAGGGCAAGCTCGATGTCTGTAGTCGCCAGCACGCGCCCTCGCCCGACCCGGGCTTCCTCGCCGCCGGGCCAGAGTTTGGCGACCAGAGCCCCATATTCGGATTCGTCTCCCCCCAGGCCCGGGTTTCCTTCGGGCCGCAGGCCGACGACCGTCGCGCCTTTTTCCACCAGATCCGCCAGCCGGCGAAGCGTGGCGAGAGTCATCCGTCGCGACGAACCGCCCAGGTAAAGTGCGCGGTAATGCGCGCCGCCCGAGGTCACCAGTTCGTTGCCGTCCACTGCCAGCGAAGTGGCCAGCGCATCGGCGCTGATGAAATCATAGGCGTAGCGGCGCGGCGTGCCGGTCAGCTGGCCGGTGTCCATCAGCGCGGTCAGCGGCGCTTCCTCGCCATAGAAGTAACCGACGTCCGCGACATTGCGACCCTGCTGCAGCATGAGCGCGTTGCGCGACATGTAGTCTATCCAGGGCTTCGCCAGCTCGGCCCATGCTTCGTGCCGGTTGAAGTACTGGCCGAAGATGAACAGCGAAAGGCCCGGCACCTTGTCGTCAACCGGCTGGTGGACCGAAGTGTGGATCACGGGCCGGTTGACACCGTTGACGAACTCAAGGTCGATGATCCGCTTGAGATCGGCCGGCCCGTAATTCCACGGGTTCATCGACGCGGTTAGCGATTCCGCCGCCACCAGGTTCTGGCCATAGATATGCGCGACCGACGCCGCTCCGCGCAGGTCGGCGAGATGGCTGGGGCGCGGGCCCTCCGCCCGCGTGTGAGTCCACATCGCTGCCATGGGGATATCCGCGAAGCGCCGCATCGACATGTCGTCGCCCAGCGAAGGCCGGCCGTTTTCCAGCGCCTCGCCGTAAACGCGGAGCCCGTGCTCGCGGGCGACACGCGCGACTGTGCCGTAGTGCTCGCTCGCCATCAGGTCGGCGAGAGTGCGCCGGTAGTCGTAGAGGAAGGCATCGCTCTTTGCGCGCGAGCCGACGACCGTGCCGGACAGGGCGGGCATCCACGGGACCGGGTCGTAGCCGCGCAGCGTCCTGAACTGCTCGATCATGCGCGGCGTCCAGTTGGCGGCGCCGACTTCGATCGAATCGGTGAGCACCGCCTGCACGCCGCGCTGGCCGACAAGCTCGGTCCCCGCGGCCTCGCGGTACATGGCAAGATAATGCTCCATGTAGCGGCGCACCGCCGGACCATCGAACTTGTCCACCTCCAGCCCCGTCGCTTCCGGCGGAGCCGGGTGGTTCTCGGTGCCGAGCAGCGAATAGCCGTAGCGCACGATGCGCCAGGTGCCCTTCGGCGGGGTCCAGTCGAGCGTGCCGTCGGGTCGCAGGCGCGCGGTGAGGTCGATCACCGATGCCGGGTCGACTCCCGCCGTTTCAGGCACGCCTTTGCTCAGCGCATAGTAATCGGGCTCGACGGAGAAGCCCGCCTTGGTCTCGAAGCGGTCGACCTTGGGCTCGGCGAACAGGCGGAAATCGCCGATCCTGATCGGCTTGGCCGCCATCCTGCGGGCCAGTCCTTCGAACAGATCGCCGCCCATCGAAAGGCCGGGCGCAGGAGCGCTCATCGCGTAGGGCGGCTTGGGCGGCGGGCCGAGCACGAGCCGGAAATGCCGCGCGGTGACCGGTGCGAAGCTGATCGTGGTGGCCGCCTTCTCCAACGGCAGTTCGCCCAGCTTGCGCCAGGCCCGGCCGTCGTCGCTCGCTTCCAGATAGGGCGAGAAGGGCGCGCCCATGAACATCGCGGCTGCACCGGGCAGGTACAGGCTGGCGGCGCCGATCGTCTGCGGCCTGGGATAAGTATAGACGAGCATCGGCCGGCGGCCGTCCTTGGGCTGCTGCAGCTCCACGCTGCTTTCAAGCGCGCGGTCGGCAAGCGCGGCCAAAGCGACGGCATTGCCATCGCCGTCGCGCGCCTCGGGCTGCGCTTCTGCGGGCGGCGCGGCGATCGGGAATGCCACCACCGCGACATCGGCGTAGAATGTCGGCACCGCCTTGGGGGCGCTTCCGGACATCATGTTGTCGATGCCGTCCTTGGCCAGACCGGCCGACTGGAAGGGACCGGTGACCGTGGGCGGCGAGGCAAGTGCCAGCCGCGAGCGCCGGCCGCCTTCCACCGTCGTCTCGCTCCAGACCAGCTTCTTGAGTCCGTCCTCGGGCTTGACCCACGGACCGCCGGTTTCCGACCAGCCCGGCGAGGCGGCGATCGCCAGCTCGAGCCCTAGCCGATCCGCTTCCTGCGTGGTGAAGCGGAAGGCATCCTTCCAGCCGGGGGTCATGTAGACCAGCCGCTCATCGACGATCTTCGGCGTCTGCAGGTTGGCATCGAAAGTCTGCAGCCCGCCGATGCCGACGCGCTTCATCCACGCGAGATCCTTGGCGATGCCGTCCTTCGTGATGTTGCCGTTCATCCAGTGCCACCAGACTCGCGGCAGGGCGGACTGGGGCGGATCGCGAAACTGAAGCTCAAGCTCAGGCGTGGTCGCTTGCGGCGCCACGGTTACGGCGGGCGAGTCTGCGAGAAGCGCCGGGCTTGCGAGGGCCGTCGCGGTGGCAAGGGCGATTCGATGCGCGACCAACCACTTGATTGCCATGACAAATCTCTCCCTCAGTTTCGGTAGCGTCGCAGTTCGGCGCCCCCTGCTTTGCCCGCCTCCGCCCCGAATACGATTTGCAATCGTTCAAAATCGGAACTAAATGCAGCGCCGTTGTTAGCGCTCACATATTGCTGGCGCAAGCTTGACAAACCGGCCTGACCAATCGCAACCCTTGGCTGCCTTGGGCGCCGCTTTCGAACAGGACAGGCGGGTCGCACTGCAAGTGGGGAGGTGAAGACGATGCTGCGCAAGATCCTGAAGGTCGTTCTCTGGCTTGTGGTCGCCGCACTCGTCCTGCTGGGAGTGCAGACCTGGCGGTACTGGGATACGATCCAGCGCGTCTTCCTCGGTGGAGTCGATGTCTACGAAACGACACCGCCTTCGCTGCCGGCCGAGCTCAAGCGCCCGGCCATCCTCGTGTTCTCGAAAACCAATGCCTTCCGCCACGGCGAAGCGATCCCTGCGGCCAACGCGCTGTTCGCGAAGATGGCGAATGACAACGGCTGGGGCTATTTCCAGACGGAGAACGCCGCGACGTTCAGCCCCGCGATCCTTTCCCGCTTCGACGCGGTCGTGTTCAACAATGTCAGCGGCGACGTGTTCACCCCCGATCAGCGCGCGGCCTTCAAGGCTTTCGTCGAGAACGGCGGCGGCTACCTCGGCATCCATGCGGCCGGAGACAATTCGCATGCAGCCTGGGACTGGTACATGAAGGCGATCCTGGGGACGACATTCACCCAGCACACCATGTCCCCCCAGTTCCAGTCGGCAACGGTGAAGGTCGAGGACAAGGAACACGCCGCGACGCAGGGTCTGCCCGCGTCCTGGCAGCACGTCGAGGAATGGTACTCGTTCGACGCGTCGCCCCGGAAGACGGGCGCCCATGTGCTGCTGACGGTCGACGAGAGCACCTACAATCCCGTCGGCATGTTCGGGAAGGACCTGCGCATGGGAGACCACCCGATGGCCTGGAGCCGCTGCGTCGGCAAGGGCCGGGTGCTCTACACCGCCTTCGGCCACCGCGCCGAAGCTTTCGCCGAACCGGAAATCCGCATGCTGCTGCGCAACGCTACCGAATGGGTGTTGCACAGCGATGGCGGCGACTGTATTGGTAGCGCTATCAAGAACGATGACGCGGGGCGAGGAGAGGAACGTTGAGCCCTATCCGCTATGGCATGATCGGCGGCGGCCAGGGCGCTTTCATCGGCGGCGTCCACCGGACGGCCGCAGCGATCGCCGGGAACTGGCAGCTCGCCGCGGGCGCCCTCTCCTCGACGCCTGAACGCGCGCGGGAATCGGGAGCCCAGATCGGGCTGGACCCGGCGAGGACTTACGGATCCTGGCACGAAATGCTCGAGCGGGAGGCAGCCCTTCCGGCGGACCTGCGCATCGAGGCGGTCTCGATAGTCACCCCCAACCACATGCACGCGCCCCCCGCCATCGCGGCGCTCGAAGCGGGCTTCGACGTGATCATCGACAAGCCGCTGGCAGACACACCCGATCATGCACAGGCCATCGCCGATGCAGTATCGCGCACGGGACGGCGCATTGCGGTCACGCATACCTACACCGGCTATCCGCTGGTCAAGCAGGCGCGCCGCCTCGTCGCCTCGGGCCGGTTCGGCAAGGTCCGGCGGGTCGCGGTGAAGTACACCCAGGACTGGCTTTCGCGCGCCGCCGACCTCGTCGACAACAAGCAGGCCGCCTGGCGCGTCGATCCCGCCCAATCGGGCGAGGCCGGGGCTTTCGGCGATATCGGCACCCATGCCGCCAATCTCGCCGAATTCATCACCGGCGAGCGCATCACCGCGATCTGCGCCGAGCTGACGATGCTGCCCGGCCGGCTTATCGACGACGATGGCGCAGCGCTGTTTCGCCTCTCCGGCGGCGGCAAGGGCACGCTCACGGCGAGCCAGGTCCTGGTCGGCGATATCAACGACCTGGCCATCGACGTCTACTGCGACGAGGCCGGCCTCCACTGGCGGCAGGAAGAGCCCAACACGCTGCGCATCGGCTACCGCGACAAACCTACCGAGATCTGGCACGCAGGGGCCAACCGCCCCTACCTGGCAGGGGATGTGCTGGCCATACAGCGGACGCCGGGCGGCCACCCCGAAGGCTATCTGGAAGCATTCGCCAACATCTACCGCGCGTTCGGCGAGCAGCTGCGCGGCGCGCCCTCCCAGCACGAAGACGAACCGGGCTTCGCCACGATCGACGATGCCCTGCGCGGCATGGCTTTCCTGCGCGCCAGCCTGGAATCCAGCCGCCGGGGCGCGGTCTGGGTCGACCTTTGAAAGGCACATGACATGAAGGGCCCCGCAATCTTCCTTGCCCAGTTCGCCGGCGACGAGCCACCGTTCGACACGCTGGACGGCATAACCAGATACATGGGCGGCCTCGGCTACACGGGCGTGCAGATACCGACCTGGGACAGCCGCCTGTTCGACCTCAAGCTGGCCGCGGAAAGCCAGGACTATGTCGACGAGGTCAAGGGCATCTGCGCGGCCAACGGCGTCGAAGTGACCGAACTTTCGACCCATCTGCAAGGCCAGCTCGTCGCCACGCACCCGGCCTATGACGCTCTTTTCGACGGCTTCGCGCCGGAGCAGGTCCACGGGAATAGGCCTGCCCGCACCGCATGGGCGGTCGACCAGCTGAAGATGGCCGCTCAGGCCAGCCGGCGGTTCGGCTGTTCGGCCCATGCGACCTTTTCCGGCGCGCTGCTGTGGCACACCGTCTATCCCTGGCCGCAGCGCCCCGCGGGTCTTGTCGAGGAAGGCTTCGCCGAGCTGGCGCGACGCTGGAAGCCGATCCTCGACCTGTTCGACGAGAACGGCGTCGATCTTTGCTACGAACTGCATCCCGGCGAAGATCTGCACGATGGGGTAACGTTCGAGCGCTTCCTCGAAGCTGTCGGCAATCACCCGCGCGCCAATATCCTCTACGATCCATCGCACTTCGTGCTGCAGCAGCTCGATTACCTGCAGTTCATCGACATCTACCACGAGCGGATCAAGGCCTTCCACGTCAAGGACGCCGAGTTCCGGCCGAACGGCAAGGCGGGCGTCTACGGCTCCTATTCGGGCTGGGCCGAGCGCCCAGGTCGCTTCCGCTCGCTCGGCGACGGGCAGATCGACTTCACCGGCATTTTCACGAAGCTGACGCACTACGGCTACGAAGGCTGGGCCGTGCTCGAGTGGGAATGCGCCTACAAGCACCCCGAGCTGGGCGCCGCCGAGGGCGCGCCCTTCATCGCGCGCCACATGATCCGCAAGGCGGACAAGGCATTCGACGACTTCGCCGGCACCGGCTCGGACCTGGGCTTCGTGCGCCGCGTCCTGGGTCTGGAATAGAGCGGACGTGCAGGAGGGGATAATGGCAGCCGGAACCGAGCATAGACGCCCGATCTTCTGGATATGCGTCCTGGCGCTGTTCATCGCGGCCATGGCCAATTCGGTGCGGGCCGGAGCGGCCGGCGCCTTGAAGACGGCGCTGCTCGATCCGATCGATGCCCAGCACTCGGGCGAAATGATCGGGATGGTGCTGGGCAATTCCTTCCTCGGCTTTGCCCTCAGCCTGCTCGTCATAAGTCCCCTGCTCGACCGCATCGGCGCCAGGCGGGTGATTTTGTTCGCGGCGGCCTGCTTCATACTGGGCCCGGCGCTCGTCCTGGCCTCGGCCAAGGCGAGCGGATCGGTCTACCTGCTGCTGAACCTTGCGATGGTCATCTGGGGCTTTGGCTGGGGCGCGACGGAGGCCTCGATCAACCCGGTGATCGCCACACTCTATCCCGACGAGAAGACCGGCAAGCTCAACGCGCTCCACGCCTGGTGGCCGGCGGGCCTGATCGTCGGCGGACTGCTTTCGGTCCTGTTCTTCCAGTCGCTCGACCTGCCGTGGGAAGCATTGGTCGGCCTCTGCATCGTGCCCGGCGTGGCGCTGGCGATCTGGGCGTTCCGCCACGACTTTCCGCAAACCGAAAGCACGGCACAAGGCGTCCCCTTCGACGAGATGCTGGCCGAGCCGTTCAAGCGGCCCGGCTTCTGGGTGTTCTTCGGCATCATGTTCCTGACGGCCTCGTCCGAGCTGGCGCCGGGCGCCTGGGTCGACGTGACTCTAAGCAATACGGTCGGCATGCCCGGCATCCTCGTGCTGGTCTACGTTTCGGCCATCATGTTCGTCATGCGCCACTTTGCCGGCGCTCTCGAGCACCGCTTCTCGGACATGGGGCTGCTGCTGATGTGCACGGCTCCCGCCGCTGCCGGACTGTACCTGCTGAGCCTGGCCAACTCGCCCGTCACGGCGCTGCTCGCAGCCACGGTCTGGGCCTTCGGCGTATGCTTCATGTGGCCGACCATGCTGGCTGCCGTCTCGCGCCGCTACCCGCGATCGGGCCCCTGGGGCATCGGCCTGATCGGCTTCGCCGGCGCACTGGCGATCTACTTCGTCCTTCCCGAGCTGGGCAAGGTCTACGACCAGGCCAAGCTCGCCAAGGCAGGCGGCGAAGAAGCGTTCGCCGCGCTCCGGCCCGGCAGCGCGGAACTGCAGCAAGTGCTGGCCTATGCCGGCGAGCAGAGCTTCCAGACGATCGCCCTGATCCCGGTGGCGCTGTTCTTCATTTTCGGCGCGGTCCGCCTCGTCGAGCGCAGCCGGAAGGATTGAACCGATGAAGATCGGCATGAACATGCTGCTGTGGACCGGCCATGTGACCGAACAGCATGTGCCTGTGCTCCAGTCCCTGAAGGCCACCGGCTTCGACGGTGTCGAAATTCCGGTATTCGACGTCTCCGACGAGGGCCACTACCGCTGGCTGGCCGGAGTGCTCGACGACATAGGGTTGGAGCGCACCGTTGTCGCGCTCATCCCGGACGAGGCGCACAGCCCGCTAGTCGCCGACGCGGCCTGTCGCCGGCGCGCTGCAGACCACTTGCGCCGGGTGGTCGACTGCACAGCACTGCTCGGCGGGCAGGTCGTTGCCGGGCCGTGGTTCCAGCCGCTCGGCGTATTCAGCGGCGAGCGGCCGAGCGAGACCGAACTCGAACGGTGCGCCGAGGTCCACCGCGAAATCCTCCCGCTCATGGCCGATGCGGGCATAACCCCGGGCCTGGAGCCGCTGAACCGCTTCGAGGCCTATCTGCTCAACACCTGCGAGCAGGCCATCGCCTATGCCGAGCGGGTGGGCGGCATCGGAATCCTCTACGACACCTTCCACGCGCACATCGAGGAGAAGAACCCGATTGCCGCGCTGCGCAGGCTGCACGCCTCGGGCAATCTCGCCCATGTCCACGTCTCGGAGAACGACCGAGGCACGCCGGGGCGCGGCCATGCGAAGATCCGCGAGACGATCGGGGTGCTCCAGCAGCTCGGCTACGACGGCTGGCTGACGATCGAGGCATTCGGCCGTGCAGTGCCCGAGCTTGCCGCCGCCACCCGCGTCTGGCGCGATTTCTTCGCCGATCCCGAGGAGGTCTATGCCGAAGGTTTCGCGCTGATCCGCTCCTGCTGGGACGAGACCTGAAAACGCCGATCAAACTTGGGCAAGAACCGAAGAGGAAGAGTTGCAAGTGGATAATTCCTACGACATGGATCGCCGCGGCATGCTGGAGCGGATGGCCGCGCTCGTCGGCGCAGCGGCGGCAGGAGCCCTGAGCCCGGCAGCATTGGCCAAGGCCGCGGCCGGTCCGCAACGCTATCTCGATGCGCCCAACTTCACGCTGCTCTCCGCAGTTGCCGATACCATCGTACCGCGCACGGATACGGCCGGAGCAGTCGATGCGGGGGTTCCGGCGACAGTCGATGCGCTGTTGCTCAACTGGGCTTCCGGCGAGCGGCGCTATGCTCTTACCCGGGCGCTGGCGCGAATCGAGGCCAAGGCGCGCGCACAGCAGGGCAAGGGCTTTGCCGAGCTTGCGCCCGATGCCCGCTACACGCTGCTCGATGCCCACGATGTCGAGGCGCTCGCTGCCGATCCGAACGCACCCAAGCTTTCGGGCCTTGCCGGCCTGATGGCCGGCCCGGCCGTCGCGGATCGCGGCTATGCCAAACTCAAGGAACTGATCGTCCTTGCCTATTACATGTCCGAACCCGCGCTGACTCAGGAACTGGCCTACGAACACGCGCCAGGCGAATGGCAGCCGTCAATACCGGTCACGCCCGAAACCCGTCCCGCCGCCGGCACTACGTTCTGATCGAAAGGCACGACAATGTTTGACGCAATCGTCATCGGCTCGGGAATGAGCGGCGGGATCGCAGCGAAGGAACTGTGCGAGCGGGGCCTCAAGGTCCTGGTGCTGGAGCGCGGCCGCAAGCTGGAGCACGGCGCTTCCTACACCGACTGGATGCGCCCCTGGGAACTGCCCAACCTCGGCATGGTCAACGAGGACGTGCTTGAGCGCGACTACAAGGTCCACAAGAACCAGTACAACATGAACACGGCGACCCAGCAGTATTGGGTCAACGACCGCGAGAACCCCTACACCACGCCCGAAGGCAAGCCCTTCGCCTGGATAAGGGGCTATCACCTCGGCGGCCGCTCGATCATGTGGGGCAGGCAGGCCTATCGCCTGTCGGCGATGGACTTCGAGGCCAATGCCAAGGACGGCTACGGCACCGACTGGCCGATCCGGTACGAGGACATCGCGCCCTGGTACGATCACGTCGAGAAGTTCATCGGCGTCGCCGGTTCGAAAGAGGGCCTGCCGCAACTGCCCGACGGCGAATTCCTGCCGGAATTCGCATTGAACGACGGCGAAATGCTGCTGAAGAAGGTCGTCGAGGCGAAGTTCCCCGGCCGCAAGGTCATTTCCGGCCGCGTCGCCAACCTTTCCAAGGCCCAGCCTCACCATGAGGAACTGGGCCGATCCTCGTGCCAGAACCGGTCTTTCTGCGATCGCGGCTGCAGCTACGGCGCCTACCACTCGAGCCTCAGTTCGTCGCTGCCCGCGGCCCAGCGCACCGGCAACCTCACCATCGTCACCGACGCCATCGTTCACTCGATCGTCCACGATCCGAAGACCGGCAGGGCCACGGGCGTCAGGGTGATCGATCAGAACACCAGAGCCGGCCGAACCTACGAAGCGCGGATCATATTCTCCTGCGCCTCGACGATCGGCACGACCCAGGTTCTGCTCAACTCGGTTTCGGAA
>CAUJJI010000157.1 GCA_963205265.1 Pseudomonadota bacterium | reverse complement strand
GCCCTGCGGTGCGAGGCGTCGGCGGGTCGGGTTGCTCCCATGCCCTGCCTTACGTGGGGTAATTCCCCGCATCCGGATATGTGGTCGCCCTGACAGGCGCCGGCCCTTGGGGTAGCGGCGAGCGAACCGGTTCCGCTCCCTGCATCCCGCGAGGGTGTGGGACATATAACCAATATGGTTCGCGCTGTCAAGCTCTTTCGTCATGCTGAACTTGTTTCAGCACCCATCGTGCCCCAAGCCCCGAAGCTCTGGATCAAAACGCAACGGCACCGTTGCCCGCCCGTGCAGGGCTCCGGCGCCTCGAGGAGAAATGGGCCCTGAAACGAGTTCAGGGTGACGATTGGTTGCCTTCGGCCCTAACCGCCAGCGAGCTCATAGCCAACCGTTGTCCGGCCGCCACGCCCCTTCCTGCCCGCCGCTAGCGCGAGCGGGCCTGCTTCGTGCCGCGGGGCTCGACCGGCCGGGGCTCTCCGTCCAGCAGGTTGCTGAGTTCGGCACGGGCGCGGGCGACGCGGCTTTTCATGGTGCCGATGGCGCAGTCGCAGATGTCTGCGGCTTCCTCATAGGTAAAGCCGCTCGCTCCTACCAGCAGCAGGGCTTCGCGGCGATCGGGGGACAATTTCTGGAGAGCCGCCGCCATGTCGGAAAGATGCAGCGGGCCTTCCTGGTCGGCATCCATGACGAGCAAGCGCTCGGCCGCGTCCTGGTCGAAGTCGACCTGTCGGCGGTTGCGCCGCAATTCGCTGAGGTAGTGGTTGCGCAGGATGGCGAAGGTCCAGGCCCGCATGCTGGTGCCTGCAGCGAAACGGTCGCGCGCACTCCACGCCTTGATCGCGGCTTCCTGCACGAGGTCGTCGGCGAAGTCAGGGCGACCGGACAGGCCGCGGGCGAAGGCGCGCAGGTGGGGAAGGGCCGCAAGCAGTTCGCGCTTGAATTCCTCGTCGCTGTATCGCTCGAAGGGTGCGTCAATCATGACCGCCGCGGTCCAGCTTCTTCAACAGGTCTTCGAAGCTGTCCGGCAGTGGTTCCTTGAGGACGGAATTGTAAAGCTGGCGAAGGCCGTCCGCCCATCCGGGCTCATCGCCCGGCCCGGCTGGAGGCGGGGCGCTCCGCTTCTGCTTGGGCTCGACGGGTCCCTTCGGCTGACTCAATGCGAACTCCATTCACCTGCTGTCCATTTCATTTGATAGTAGTGTCCCGTCAAGTCTGCCGGTGGTATTCGGGATTTCCCTCTGGAACATTCAAACACCCGCATGGTTCCCTTGGCTGAAAAGCCATGCCAGACAGCCAATCAGCCGTTCCTCCGCCGTCGGACGGAGATATCCAAGCAAACGGTCGAGGCGCCATGGACGACGCATTGCTGGCAAGGGTCGAAAAGCAGGCGTGGTTCCACAAGTACCCGCGCGGCTGGCCGTTCCTCCTCTTCATCCTGACCAGCATCGGCACCGTCGTCAGCGTGATCGCCATCGAGAGCGCCGAGGCGCAGCGCCGGCAGCTCGAACTGGATCGCAACGTCACCGAGATCGCCGCCGGCCTGCAGCGCCGCACCGCCGAGAACATGGTCCTGCTGCGCGCTGCCTCGGCCCTGTTCGGCTCGAACAGGAACGTGACGAAGAGCGATTTCAACGAGTTCGCGCAAGGACTTCATGCCAACGGCGATCTCCACGGATCGCTGGGGATCGGCTGGGCGCCAAGGCTCGACACGACGGCGGTGCCGCAGTTCGAGGCGGCAACGCGCAGCCGCGAGCAGTCCAATTTCCTCGTCTTTCCGCGCCCCGCGCCGACGCAGGCGATGGTCGTGCCGATCGCCTACCTGGAACCGCTCACTTCGGCGAACCGCCTGGCGATCGGCTACGACATGTATTCCGAGCCGGTGCGCCGCGAAGCGATGGATTCCGCGATCCGCCGCGGCCAGCCCGTGGCTTCGGGCAAGGTGCTGCTGATCCAGGACGAGGATGCGGAGGGCACCTCGGGCTTCCTCATCTACATGCCGGTCTTCCGCTCGGAGAACGGCGGCAGAGTGGTCGCGGGCTTCGTCTACAGCCCGTTCCGCGCCGACGAATTCGTCGCCTCGGCGGCCGAGCTCTTCCACAACCGGCAAGTCGAGATCGCGCTCTACGACCAGATCACGGCGCCAGAGCACCTGCTCGCCTGGCGCCAGCTGCCCGGACAGAACAGCCTGCTCATGCAGCGGCGCATCCAGATCGGTGACCGCAACTGGATCCTGCGCGTCGGGCTGAAGCGCGACCAGATGCTCTCGCCGCTGTCGCGTGCGACTCTCGTGTTCGGCACGATCATCGCGCTCTTGGCGATGTTCCTCGGCCGGCTGATCACCAAGCGGGCGGCCGAGGACCGGCAAGTGCTCGAATGGCTGACCCGCCAGGCCGCGATCCGCAATTCGCTTACGCGCGAGCTCAATCACCGGGTGAAGAACACGCTGGCCAACGTGCTGTCGATCGTCTCGCTGACCCGGCGCCGGTCGGCCGACATCGACGACTTTTCCGAAAGCCTCACCGCCCGGGTGAGAGCGCTGTCGGCGACTCACGACCTCCTCTCGCAAAGCAACTGGAGCCATGCCCCGATCGGCGATGTGATCCGCAGCGAGCTTGCACCCTACATGGAGGGGAACGAGTCGCACGTCGAAATCGATGGGCCGACGGTAAGCCTCGCCCCCAACGATGCCCTGTCGCTGGGCCTGGCGATCCACGAACTCGCCACCAATGCGGCCAAGTACGGCGCGCTGAGCAGCGGGGAAGGGCAGATCACCGTGACCTGTCGGCTGCTGTCGCCGGTCCTGGCGGAAGTCTACTGGCGCGAACGGGGCGGGCCGCCGGTAACGCAGCCGCAGAAGCGCGGGTTCGGCCGGGACCTGATCGAGAAGATCGTCGCCGGCGAGCTCAAGTCGGAAGTCGACCTGCGCTTCGAGCCGGATGGAGTGGAATGCCGCCTGCATGTCCCGGTCCGCACGCTCGGCGAATTCGCGTTGCGCCGGAACAATCGCTGAGCGACGGGCAGGGAGCAGCCGCAGGCAGGAGAGGGGGGCCGCCCTCTCGCCGGCGGGTACACCCCTCCGTCAGCCGCTGCGCGGCTGCCACCCCCCCTTACAGGGTAGGATCTCTCAACGCGAAGGTTGCTAGTTCAGCGGCCGGCTGGAGCCGAAGAACAGCGCCTGGCTGATCGCCGCGCGCACCGTCTCCTCCTGGAAGGGCTTGGTGACGAGGTAGGTCGGCTCGGGCCGCTCGCCGGTGAGCAGGCGCTCGGGATAGGCGGTGATGAAGATGACCGGGACGTCGCCGAACCGGAGCAGATCCTCGACGGCATCGATGCCCGAGCTGCCGTCGGCAAGCTGGATGTCGGCGAGGACCAGGCCGGCCGGTCGATCGGCGAAGATCTCCAGCGCCTGGCTGCGGGTCGCGGCCGTGCCGACTACCTGGTGCCCGAGATCGCTGACCAGCCCTTCGAGCTGCATCGAGATCAGCGGCTCATCCTCGATGATCAGGACATCGGTCGTCGTCTCGTTCTCGATCTCGTCGATCGCCTGGCGGACCAGTGCATCCACTTCGTTCGGCGAGACACCGAGGATGCTGGCCGTATCCTCGCGCGAGAAGTCCTCGAGCGTGGTGAGCAGCAATGCCTGTCGATGCTCGGGCGTGATATGGGAAAGGCGCAACTGTGCGGCCTGCTCGTGCAGGCCGCCGGCGGCGTCCACCGCCTCGGCTTCGACATGGCCGGACGACCAGATGCGGTTGAACGCGCCATAGAGAGCGGCCCGGCCCTTGCTGATCTGATCGAGCAGGGCCCGATCGGCCAGGGCCGCCTCCAGTGTTGCGCGAACAAATGCATCGCCGGAATGCTGGGATCCCGTGAGGGCCCGCGCATAGCGCCTGAGATAAGGCAATTGCTCCCCGATCTGTTCCGCAACGGACATTCGCCACCTCACTCCTATGCTGTAAAGCCTATGGTCTAGCGCAATCGCCACCGAAGCCAATCGACACTCGTCCAAGCCACTGTTGGCCACGGCGAGCAGAGCGTCGAGGTCGGGAACGTCGTGCCCCGCGGCGTCCAACGCCCGAAGTTGCGCGATGCTCCCGGATCGGCGCAAAAATTTTCCCGATGAAGGGAACCAATTTTAAGGCGTAACGTTCAATCCGTATCACCACTGGCCCTCCCACCCACCCCCCGCAACCGGTGGTGACCCGATCCCTGAGGCCTCCGTCCCACACCCGGACGGGGGCCTCTTTGATTAAGCTACTGCAAAGCCGTGGTTTTCGGATGGGAGCGGGGAAAGGCGCGCGATCGCGTCCGGTCCTGCCCGCGGGCCTTCGGACTGCGCGCCGGCATTGCGGGAACCTTTTAACCTTTGGCCGCGTTTGGATAGGAAACGAGTGCGGAGGCAATCCATGAACGCAGCTGGCCAAATGCAGACGGAGACGCGGGAGAAGGTCGACCGGGTGGCGCTCTCCGACAACGATTTCAAACGTGCATTGACCGATGTGGCGCCCCACCTTCGTGCCTTTGCGCGAGCCCTGTGCGGTTCGCGGGACCATGCCGACGATCTGGCGCAGGAAACCATGCTGCGTGCCTGGGCGGCGCGCGAGCGCTATGCTGCCGGCACCAATTTCAAGGCCTGGACATTCACCATCCTGCGCAACCACTTCTACAGCGAGGCACGGCGCAGCCGCTTCCACGGCGAATACGATGAAGCCGTCGCGGAACGGACGCTGCGGGCGCCGGCGGGCCAGGAAAGCGCGCTCGAGCTCTCCGACGTGCTGAGGGCATTGACCGCAATTCCCGATACCTATCGCGAAGCGCTTGTCCTCGTGGCGGCCGGCAATCTTTCCTACGAGGAAGTCGGCGAGATCTGCGGGATCGCACTCGGCACGGTCAAGAGCCGGGTGTGCCGGGCGAGAGCGATGCTGACCCAGATCCTGGAGTCCGGCCAGCTTCCCGACTTCCGCCACAACTTCGTTCTCAAGGGCGACGCCATCGATACGTTCTTCGCCGAACTGGCGCGGATCGCGAACACCAATGCGGCGGAAATGGTCGCCGCCTAAGTCATCATAGCGATGAACCGTTCCGGGCCGGCTCCATTGGAGTCCGGCCCGGTCGGTTTGTGTCGCCTACTCGCCCCGACGCGCCGTTTCCTTCTCGGCCTTCTCGAGCTCGGCACCCTCTTCGCTGTCGAGAGCGTCCGCAGCCTCCCGGGCCTTCTTCTCTACGCGGCCGGACTTGGCGAATTCGTGCTGCGCCTTCTGGAACTGCTCCGTTCCCTCGTAGCTGCCTTCGCCTTTTTTATCGGTCATCGTGCTTCTCCTTCGCCGGGCCGGCGGAATGACGCGGCCCGTCTCGTTTCGATCCCCCGTTTGTGAATCCAATGCGCGCCGGAGGCGGAGGTTCCGCCCCGGCCCGGCGATCAGACCAGGCCGACTTCGTGATCGCCGATCTCGTCGGGCGAGACCTTGAAGCCGGTGAGCAGCTTGAACTTCCCGATCACGCCGGGATCGGCGGTCCACACCTCGGCGCTGTCGATTTCGAAGCGCAGCATCTTCAGCTCGGGGTCGTCGCGGCCTTCGGGGAACCAGGCGGCGGCGGCATTGCTCCAGTGCTTTTCGAAGACGCCGGGGTCGGTTTCCTCGGCCAGCGTACCCGAAAGGCAGGCGAACAGGTCGTGACCCTTGCCGCTGAACTGCGCCATCGCCCGGCCGCCGGCAGCGATACGGTTGGTGTTGCGGGCAAAGAACCAGATGCGGTGCCGCGCATCGCGGTCTAGCTGTGCCGTCATCGGTTCGGCGTGCCCGCCGGCATTGTCGCGCCGGATCATCAGGAAGGGACTATCTTCCAGGGATTTCCAGAATTCTTCGCGCAGTTCCTTTTTCATCGATCTGCTCCCGCATGAGGTTCGTCAGATCAGGAAACGCTTGAATATCGGCCTCGTTCCGTTTTTTCGGCCCGGCCCAGCGCAGGGACGAGCGCAGATTGCGCGGGGGCCAGGGGGGCCGCCGACGCACCGCCGGGCTTCGGCGGCGCGCCGGCTTTGCCGTCGTCAGAAGCGCTGGGTCCTCTGGTAGAGTTCCCGGTAATGCTGCGCCCTTGTCACCCGCAGTCCGGCAAGGCCCGATCGTTCGACCGCCCGTTGCCAGGATGCGAACTCCTCCAGCGTGAGCTGGTATCGTGCGCAAGCTTCCTCGATCGTCAACATCCCGCCGTTCACCGCGGCCACGACTTCCGCCTTGCGGCGGGCGACCCAGCGATTGGTATCCGGAGCGGGAAGGTCCTCCATCGTCAACCGCTCCCCAAGCGGCCCGACGACGGTAGCAGGTCTGACATTCAGCTGCTCGATCATGACACTCTCCTTCAAGTCTAGAGAATGCCCCCGCAGAAAAATGCGCCCGATTTCTTGTCAGGACCTGAAGGACAACGGTTAACGGCGATTAAGTACGTGCCGCGAGCCCGCCGACGCCGCGCCGGCTAGACCCCGGGAATGTCCGGTGTTCCGGTCGGCTGCATGGCGAAGGAATGTGCGACCGGTCTGGACCAGCAGATTCGCCGCATCGAACGCCGGCTGTGTCAACGAAGGTCACCGAAACGCCCGGGCGAACTCTCGTAGTTCCTCGACGAAGGCGGTCGGCTGCTCGAAAGCGGCGAAATGACCGCCTTTGGGCATCTCGGTCCAGCGCACGATATTGGTGTAGATCTGCTCGGCCCAGAAACGGGGCGTGGGCCGGATCTCGGCCGGGAAGAAGGCATGCCCGGTGGGCACGGTGATGTTGGCGATCAGTCCTGCGTTTTCGCGGCCTGGGCCGCCTTCGTAATAGAGCCGCATCGCCGAATTGATCGTACCGGTAACCCAGTACAGCATGATGTTCTCCAGCAGCTGGTCCTTGCTGAAGGCGCTTTCGACGTCGTCGCCGCAGTCGCTCCAGGTCTTGAACTTCTCGACCACCCAGGCGGCGAGGCCGGCGGGAGAATCGGTCATGCCGTAGGCCAGCGATTGCGGCTTGGTCGATTGTATGATGCGATAGCCATGCTCATGCAGGTCGTAGTCGGCCTTCCACGCGACCCGTGCACGCTCCGCCTCGTCGAGCCCCGCAAGTGGGTTCGCTGGGTTCGGCGGAAAGCCGACGATGAAGTTCAGGTGCAGAGCCATCAGCCGCTCGGGTTTCTTCGCCGCCATCGCGCTCGATATGCCCGCGCCCCAGTCGCCGCCCTGGGCCATGTAGCGCTCGTAGCCGAGCAGTTCCATCAGCCGCAGATTCACCTCGGCCGCCTTTTCGAGATTGAAGCCCTTGTGACGCGTCGGCCCGGAGAAGCCGTAGCCCGGGATCGACGGGGCGATGACGTGGAAGGCATCGCGCGGATTCGCGCCGTGGCGGGCAGGATCGGACAGCGGCCCAAGGATGTCGAGGAACTCGGCTACCGAGCCCGGATAGCCGTGCGTGATGATCAGCGGGACTGCGTCGGGCTCGGGCGAACGGACGTGATAGAAGTGGAGCTGCTCGCCGTGAATCTCGGTCATGAACTGCGGGAATGCATTGAACCGCGCTTCCGCCGCGCGCCAGTCGAACCTGTCGCGCCAGTGCTCGCAAAGCGACTGGAGGAACGACTTTTCGGTGCCGTAGTCCCAGCCGGCATCGGGAAGCTGATCGGGCCAGCGTGTGCGCGCCAGGCGATCCTTCAGATCAAGGATCACCTCGTCGGACACATGGCACGTGAACGGCCGAATTGCCTCCGTCATACCGGCTTGCATTCCCTTCGCAAAAGTTGGCGATCTTTCGCGAACAGGTTACGCTCTCCGGTCCCAGCGTCAATCGACGCCATAAGGGCGCCCGCCCTCTGGACCTTCGAACAGAGCCTCTGCCCCTAACTGGACATATCGATGGCCAGCAGCGCGTTAGCCGCGCTCGAACGGTTCATAGGCCGACCACGCCGCCGTCGGTCTTGGTGATCGCCACAATCGCCGACCGAGGCCGAACCGTCGCGCCGGCGGTGCCGGTTGCCTGGGTATCCGGCCAGTGGCTCGAAGGTGCAGCGACCGTGCCATTCTCGCCGGGATGCTGGATGCCGACGAACAGCGTTCGACCGTCGGGAGTCGTGTCCACCCCGGTGATCTCGCATTCGAGCGGTCCAACGAGAAAGCGCTTCAACGTCGCGTCGGTCGCCGCTGCGCCTACGCGCGTGCTCTGGGTCGCTGTGGCGCCGCCGGCACCAACATTCATGATGGTCTTCGCCGAGCCGTCACCGACCGTCCCCGGCATCGCGGCGAGCATCTGGTTGTTGGTCTTGTCGGTGAAGGCGCCATCGTCGGTCTGGATCCACAGGACCGGCTTGACGAGCCCGGATGCGTTCTGCGGCCGCGCGAACCAAAGCCCGTCGGGACTCGAGAAGTCGTTGTTCGCATTCAGTCCCGAGAGATTGACGTTGGCCGGATCGGCTTCGGCCGAATCGGCGCCGAACAGATAGATGTCCCATGCGAAGGCGGTCGCGGCCGGATCGTCGCCGTTCTCGCGCAGGCGCAGGATATGGCCGTTGGGGTTGCCGAACTGGTTCGAGCTTCCACGCAGATCGTTGTAGTGGCGGGGATTGGCCGCATCGGTTCCGTTCAATGGCCGCACCGTCGCGTTGTTGTTTGTGAGAGTCAGATAGATCTCGCCGGTGACGTTGTTGGTCGCGGTCCATTCCGGACGATCCATCTTCGTCGCCCCCACCGCGTCTCCTGCAAGGCGCGCATGCATCAGGACGTCGGCCTGGTCTTGGAACACGTAGGCAGGGTCGCTGCTGGTGGCGGGGCGGGTCGGCACCTGGCCGAAAACCAGCGGCAGCCACTGACCCGTGCCGTCGGCTGCAAACTTGGCGACGTACAACGTTCCGGTGTCGAGATACTTGTCGCCGATCGCAATCCTGTTGGCATTCTGGCCATCGGCTGCATCCCAGTTGGCGTTCGACACGAACTTATAAAAGTACTCTCCACGGGCATCGTCGCCGAGGTAGACGGCGAGTTTCTTGCCGGGGGTAAGCTTGCCGAGCCAGGCGCCTTCGTGCCCCATGCGGCCCAACGCAGTGCGCTTCCGCGGCGTGACCGACTTGTCGTAGGGATCTAGCTCGACCACCCAGCCGAAGTGGTTCGCTTCGTTGCGGAAATCGCCACTGCCGTCGGCGGGCTTGGTCGTGTCGACAGTCGTGTCCCAGCGGCGGAAGCGCGTGTCGCCAGCGGTTGAGGCGACCACGGTCGACCATCCGTAGCTGCCGCCCGCGCCCTGCGGGATGCCGTAGCGGTTGAGCTGGGTGATCTCGCGGGCCGAGCGGTTGGCATTGTCGCCGGCGCCGCGCTTGAAATAACCGGCCCAGTTTTCCTCGCACGTCAGATTGGTGGCCCAGGGCGTGTGGCCGTTCGCGCAATTGTTCAAGGTGCCGCGCCCCGCAAGCCCGTTCGATGCGAACACTGTCCTCAGCAGCGCGCTGCCGGCGACCGGCCCGGTGAAGGATACGGGGGTGTTCGGCGTTATCCGCCGGTTGAACGTGCCGTCGACCACCACGGTCCAGGCAAGGTTGCCGGTATCACGATATTCGGTGACGCTGACGCCGTGGGCCTCGATTTCCTTGATGGCCTCGGCCTCCGGGCGCGCGCCGGACGTGGGGCCGTTCGGATGCAGATACTGCTGGTTGATGTTTTCATGGTTCTGCACCATCAGCCCGCGCGTGGAGCTGTTGTCGTCGCGTCCGCCCGAGGCGTTCAGGCCGTACCAGTAGAGCGCGTCGCCGTGGTCGCCGATCCGACTTGCGAAGTCGGTGTCGGTGCCGTCGTTCTTGAAGGCGGAAACACCGGCGACGATCGGATCGCCGCCCCTCGTCATGACCGTGACCTTGTAGCCGCTCGGAACGGTGACGACGTCGTTGCGGTTCTTTGCGATTGAACTGAACCCCAGCACCGCCGGGTTGACGGTGACAGTGGTTTCCGCCGAGCTTGCCTTGCCCTTCTCGTCGGTCGCGGTGAAGCGGAATTTCAGCTCCGTCGCTGCGCTAACGCTGGGCGCCAGGAACGTGGCGGTATTGGTCCCGCCACCCGTGAGCGTGACGGTTGGACCGGCGGTCTGCGTCCAGCTGATCGAGGTGACGGACTTGTCGTCGGTAGCGGTTCCACTCAACGTGACGATCCTGCCCGAGCTGCTGGTGCCGTTCTGTCCGGCAGTAACGACCGGAGCTTCGTTGTCCTCTCCGCAGGCAGTGAGCAGAGTCGTGCCGAGCAGCGCGAAAATCGTCGCGTTCAGTCCGGTGCGCAGCGTCGCGCGGCGCGAATAGCGCTCGGCGATAAGGCTGTTCAGCGACGGGTTCGCCGACGTGTTGGTATCTAGATCGCCGTCGGTATATCCGCCCGCTGGATTAAACTCTGCCATATGCCCGCCTCCTGGAAGCTGAATCGCTCGAGCGAGTGGGTAGCGGCGCGTGGTGACAGATTGGTGCCAGTTCTGTGGCAGGACGTTGTCAGTTTAACGACAGAGACATGATAGCCGCGCAACACTCACCGGCTTTCACAGGCAAGTCGCGGATTGAGCGGCGAAGTCCGTAGGGGCAGCCAAAGCCGGAACGCGAAGATGAGGGCGCTTCGCGCCGTGGCGCAAGCTAATCGGACATCGCAAATTCAACTTGATCGACCGCAGGATCGAAATCCTCGTGCTGCAGGATGAAATCGCTTCTTGCCGGCAGCGTTTCATACGGAGGCGCGAAATGGAGGGCCTGGTACATCTGTCGGGAGAGATAAGGAGCGGCGTCGCCTGCAGCCCAGCGCACGCGCGCCCATTCGCTGCCGTCCGCCTTCACAGTCCGAAACAGACCCAGCATGACAGGTGAGCGACGCATTGACCTAGCCTCCCGCAGCGCGATTCGATTTAGGACCCATCCTGCCGGCGAATGATGATCCTGATCAAGTCCCCCGCGACGGCGGCGAAGAAAGGACGGCGGCATTGGGCTCGCCCACCTCGTGGGGCGTGTAGCGCCTGAGTATGAGCCGCTCGCAATAGTCGAAACGACCGGTGATGGATTCGCAGCTTGCCTGCTTGCGAAGTGCAGTACCGAAGGCGATCGGGACCAGCTCCGCACGCGGTGTCACATGGAACGCGCTCAGCCAGGCGCGCAGGCCCGCCCGTAGCAGTCTAGGCAAGCCCCCGAAGTCGCCGAAGTCGACAATGTGGAGTTCACCCCGCGGCGCAAGCAGCTCGAGGGCATGGCTTAATGCTTGTTGCCAATCGGGAATCATCGACAGGGCGTATGAAATGATCACGCGGTCGAATTGCGATCGACCGAATAGCTCCTGCGGATTAAAGGCTGTCGCGTCGCCACAGGCAAGCACCGCGCGATCGCCGAGCTTGAGCCTGGCCGTCCTCAGCATTTCTGCCGAGATATCCAGCCCGTGGAGCGCCGTATCCGGCCAGTGAGTGCCAATCCTGAATAGGTTGCGACCGGTTCCGCAGGCGATCTCCAGGACGGCATCGCCGGGCGCGCAGTCCAACTGCCGGATCAGCGCGTCGCGCCCGAAAAGGAAGAATCTTCTCGTAGCATCGTAGACGTGCCGCTGCCTGCGATAGACGGCGTCCATTAGGCGGGCGTGGTCGGCACTTGCCGACGCGACTCCGGTCATTGCGTCAGCACGTACAGGTGGACGCCGCCATAGATAGACGAGCGGTCGGCTGACGAGAGCCGCTGCGACTCGGCTTCTTGGTATTGCCAGCGGGCGAGGATCGCGTCGGACACGCGGCCCGGTAGCAGCGATGGTTCGCCAGCGGTTCTGAAGAGCACTCGGGCACCGGGCCGGGCCGTCCGCATGATCTCGGACCACAGGCAGTTCAACTGCGTATCGTCCATCCAGTCTTGCGCATCGAGCAAGACGTATCGATCGAGACTTGCACTTGCCTGTGCCCGGAGTTCGTCGACGAAATTGGCATGGCGCAGCTTGATCCTCCCGATTCGCTCACGGATCGCCGCGAAGTTCGCCTCCTGCAAATAGGGAGGAAGCGGATGGTCCGCTTCGCGCCCGTAGCCTCGCCCGAACGCCTGCCAAGCGAAGTAATTGTCGTTGACGGGGAATTGGCAGGCGAGCTTCTCGAGGCGCCCTTTGAGGACATCGGCCATCTGCCTGTCGCCCGCCAGAGCCTTGAACTGCGCCGGGGGAATTCCGAGGCCGAAAAGCGCGGCCGGTCGATCGCTCAGCCACCGGATAAGGCGGCGTTCGAACAGGGGAGCGAGCCTTTCGTCGAATATCCGTCTCTGCTCTTCGGGTGATGCGGCCGCCAGGATCGTGCGCGGGTCGATGCCGTAGAGCCGAGCAATCAAGTGAGCCGCCCCGATGAAGCCGCCCAACAGACCCCGCTTGTAGATGCCCCTCGAAAAGCCGGTGATCCGCTTGCGGCCGATGAAGTCGCGGCCATTCCAATAGCGGCGCGTCGCGTCATCGAGGTGTGGTTCCAGCCATTCGCTGTAAATCTTGGGATTCTGCGGATCGTCCGCTTCGGCGAGGAAGCTGCGCAACATCGGATAGCTGGGCAAATGGCCAATCGCCGCAAGCTTCAGCCGATTGAGTGCGATATGAGCGGTGTTGAGGTCGACCGCGATGATCTCTTGCGGATCGGCGACGAGATAGGACAGCGCGTTGCAGCCGCCACTGGCTATCGTGATGATCCGGCTGTCGCGACGGATGTCGAGGCCGGCCATGTCGACCACCGGATCTTCCCAGATCTGGGCATAGACCAAACCCTTGAATGCATGGGCGAAAACCCGGTCGAGGATCCTGGAAGCCGGGCTGGCCCCGTTCCGTACGACAGCTTGCGTGATGAGTTGGGACGGCTTCGACACAGGTGGTGTTCCCACTTAGGATTCGGTCTAGAGCCGCCATGACCTCCTCGCGTGACGGTTCCGTGACCAGCGGGCGCCGGAGATCACTTTGCGGTGGGGATGAACTCCAGCGGAGGGACCTCGGCGCCAGCAAGCTCGATCTTCAGAAGCGCCGCCAGAGTGGGAGCGATCGCTCGCATATCGATCGGCCCCAATGATCGACCCTCCGGCACGCCTTTTCCCGTAAGCAGGAAAGTGGCCTGCAGGTTCGCGACATTCGGAAAGTATCCGTGAGTCCCCTTGTACTTCGGCGTTCCCGTCAACGGCGCGGTCGGATTGAACGAGCCGGCTGCCGCGGCGTCGGGTGCCATGTTGACGTAAAAGGCCGCTTCGGGATTGCCGCCCATTCTTGCGATGTCCGCCGTCCCCGCGATCGCAGCGATGCCATTGGCCGAATCGGCCTTGAGTTGCTGGAGCAGCTTCTCGACGCGACCAGACAGCACGGCATCGGCCGGGCGCGCGAGCACGACCGCCACCGAACCTCCCGACGGCCATGGCATGGCGTCCCAGTTCGACACCGCGCCTTTTGCATCCAGCGTGATGAGGCCGTGGTCGACGAAGGCCCTAAAGAAGTTGGTCTCGCGCGCGATAGGTTCGAAGCCGTGGTCGCTGGCTATCGCGATGGCGCTGTCCGGATGGGCCGCAAGCTGCGCAGCGACGAGTTTGCCGACGATGGCGTCGATGCGCTCGAGCACGGCATGCGCCGAGGGACTACCCGGTCCTTCGGCGTGCTGCTCGTGGTCGAGCGCGGTGAAATAGGCGGTGACGAATTCGGGCTTGTGAAGTTCGATCAGCTTCACGGCAAAGCGGCCGCGGGTCTCGTCCCCTTCAATGCTTTCGTCGATCCCCGGAGCATAGGCTTCGCCTGCAGCCCGCTCCAGCTCGGCGACCAGTCCGGTAGTAGCAAGAGCCGTGAGCAGCTTGGCGTCGTCGGCATGGCCCGATCGCCAGATCTGCGGGAGGTTCCAGGTGATCCCCTGCGCGGCAACGCTGACTGGCCAATGGACGTTGCCGACCGGCTTGCCGGCAAGCGCAGCGGCCGACCACAGCGTAGGAAGCCTGATGTCGGTGGCATACCAGTACCAGCCGCCATGGTTGACCTGGCGGGGATCGAAGGTCGTATTGTTCACCACGCCATGCCGTGCCGGGCTTGCTCCGGTGAGGAGAGTGGCGTGGCTCGGGTAGGTAACTGTGGGCAGGACGCCTGTGACACCCGTGGCATAGACGCCCCCCGTGACGAACTTGCGAAGATTGGGGATTTTCAGGCCGCGCTGTTCTGCCTGCAGCACGTCGCCGGGCCGAAGCCCATCAATGGAAATGAGCAGCACCGGCTGGGCCGCCGCAGGAGCGGCGCAGGCCAGGCAAGCAGCGGCGAGGAACAGCGCGGCCCGCACGGTCAGAACCCCGCTTTGAGCGTGACGAAGAACTGGCGCGGCGCGGCGACCAGCAGCGTCTGGCGATCGCCGCTGTTGCCGGTCCCGCCCGAGTTGATCGTCCCGATGTACACCTCGTCGAACAGGTTGCTGACGTTGAACTGCAGTTCGTAGCGCCCCTCCTCGTCGAAGCGGTAGCCGATCGCGGCATCGGCGACGACGCGGCTCGGGACCGAGCGATCGTTGAGGTAATTGAAATAGCGCTTCGACATGTAGTTCACCGCGAAGCGACCGAAGGCCTGACCGTTGTCGTAGCTCACTTCGCCGCGCATCATGTGCTTGGGCGCGTCGATTACCGTCTTGCCCTTGGTTGCAGCGACTAGCGCTCCGGCGCCATTGAACACGTCGTCGCGATAGGTCGCGTCGGTGTAGGTATAGGAGACATAGAGGCTGAAATCGTTGCTGATCTTGTAGTCGCCAGCCGCTTCGACACCGATCGCACGCACCGAACCCACGTTCTGCAGGATCGAAGGGCTGCCGACGATTGCCGGACCGCTCGCGACGCCAAGCAGGCGGTCGTGGAAGTCGACCAGATAGACGCCGAGCAGCCCGTTGAAATTTGCGGTATTGTAACGCGCGCCGAGCTCGTAGGTGTTTGATGTCTCCGGCTTGATCGTGTCCTTGATCGCGTTGAATCCGGCCTGCGTCGTGCCCCAGATGCTGCCATTCACCGATGGGAAGGCGCGGGTTGCCTGGGTGAAGCCTGCGAAGACTTCGGCAGATTCACCCAGGGCCAGCACGACGCCGGCGTGCGGCTGGAACCAGTCCTCGGTCTTGAAGCGGCCCTGCGGGAATCCGCCGGCAATGATCGCATCGGCGCGGTTGGTGACCTTGAAGCCCTTCCAGCCGAGGTTGAGCTTCACCTGGCCGAGATCGATCGTATCCTGCACGTAGTATTGCAGCGTCTTGGTGGTGAAATCGAATTCCCACTGCGTGAAGAACGGATTCTTCGGATAGTCGCGGAAGGACAGGCCCGGATCGGTCCGGCTCGCCAGGGCATAGAACCGGCGAGCCTGGTTGAACTTGATGTGCTCATACCAGCCGCCGACCTTGACGGCATTGAAGCCCAGCTGGAAGTTGGTCGAACCGAACACACCCCAGCGGTCGATGTCGTACTCGGTCGTGCGCACTGAGATCGGCACGCCGTTCGGGCTGGGGGTGTAGGGCGTGGCCCACAGACCCATGCCCTTGTCGTGATGGTAGTAGCCCTTGATCATGGCCTGGGCATTTTCGCCGAGCGACGTGCTGTAACCGAGCGCGGCAAGCGTATCCTTGCGGAGGCCCGAAGCGTCGTAATAGGCGTCGTCGACCGAGGCGTAGCTGCCGGGATAGATCTTGCCGGCGGCAGCGTTCGACACGGGCGCTCCGGTTTCGCCGCGATTGTTGCCGATGTCGGCGAGCTGGATCGCCAGCGCGTAGTCGGAGAAGGTGTTGTCCGACTGGTAGCCGAGCCGCGCCAGCATATCGAGCGACATGTCCTGATAGTCCTGCTCGCGCCGGTCGGAATAGCTGAACCACAGGTCGATCTGGCCATCGCCCATCGGCAGCACGCCCTTGGCGTTCACGATGTGCTGGTCCTGCGTTCCTTCGCCCTTGAACTTGTCGGTCGCGCCGTATCCATAGGACACGAAGCCGCGGAAGCCTTCGGCGCTGCCGACGTTGACGCGCACGAAGCCGCGCATCGTCTCGTCGCTGCCATAGGTACCGCTGGCGTCCACCGCGAAGCGGTCGAGCGGGTCCATGGTGAAATACTCGAGCGTGCCGCCGAGGTTGTTGGTTGCTTGCGTGCCGATCGAACCAGCGCCCTGCGAAACACGGACCGAGCCGATGTTCTCGGAGCTGATCGCGCGGCTGATGTGCAGGCCGTTGTGGTTGCCGTACTGCATATCGCCGAGCGGGATGCCGTCGAGATTGAAGCCGAGCTGACTCTGGTTGAAGCTGCGAATCGTGACGCGAGTGGACCATTCGTAGTTGCCGAATGGATCGGATGCCTGGACGTTCACGCTGGGCAGTTTCTCGATCGCCTTGATCGGGCTGGACCCGGGGGTGAGGACCTGGATATCGAGCGCATCGACTTCCTGCACCTGGCGAGTCTCGCCCCGGCCAAAGACGACGATTTCGCTTGAACTCGCCGCCTCGGCGGCATCGGCCGATTCGTCCGCGGCGATTGCCGGCTGAGCGATGAAAGCCGAAGATGCGAGCAAAACGGCCGTAAATGTGCGCATGAGTAAACCCCCTGATTTGTGCGTTGCAACATGGGGCTCTAGAGCGGGGCGATGACACTCGGATGCCAGTGCGGTGAAGGAACGGTGAAGATTCAATGGCAGTGATGCGGCCGTGATCTGACATCGCTTGCCGGCAAGCCGTCGCTGCGCGATGCAGCGGCGTCCCCGAACTGTCACCGATGCGTCATCCCCCCGACGCCGTACGCGCCTAGGAGCTCATCCGACGATGGCACGACGACATGACGGGGCTCTCGAACGACATGACCAGACGGAGTGTGAGGGAACGCACCGGCGGAGCAATCGTCCGGGCAATTTCGCAGCAGGCCTTGCGCTTTCGCTATACGCTCAGCATCGGGGCAGCGCTGGGAGGGGCTTCGCTGGCGCAACCGGTTGTTGCGCCTGGAAGCGGGCTCGCCGACCACCCGAGTGCGAATGCGGCCAGCGATTTCTCGGTGATGACTTACAATGTCAAAGGACTGCCTTGGCCAGTGGCGTCCGGGAGGCCGGAGGCGCTGCGGCAGATCGGTCAGCGGCTCGCGCAATTGCGTGCGGCGGGGCACCAGCCCATGGTCGTCGTCTTGCAGGAAGCGTTCACCGCTGAAGCCAAATCGATCGGTGCACGCGCCGGCTACCCCTATCAGGTACAAGGCCCCTATCATCGCGCCGAGGCGGGCGAAAGCGAGGCGGCAGGAGGACGGTGGTACCTTGGCGAAACACAGCCTGCGGAACTCGATAGCGGGCTTGTCGTTCTTTCCGACTTGCCCATAACCGAAGTCCGTCGTGTCCCTTTCCCGACAGGCGCCTGCGCAGGTTACGACTGCCTTGCCGCCAAGGGCGTCTTGTTGGTGACGATCGAAATACCCGGGCGCGGCACCATTGCGATTGCAGCGACGCATCTGAACAGTCGGGCGTCGTCGGGAGCCCCCTATGAGCGGACCCATGCGGCATATCGCCGCCAGACGGAGTTCCTGGCCCGGTTCCTAGCCCAGCATCGCAGCGCGAGTGAGCCGCTCGTCATCGCCGGCGACTTCAATCGCGGCGATCGCCCGGCGCGAATCGCCGCCTTGACGGCGGCGCTGCCCGGCTCGCGTGAAGGGTTGACGGAAGTTACTTCGGGCGATGAAGGCAGAGCTCGCGCTTCCGCCGATGCGAGGTGGATTCGCCAACGCGCGCGCGACATGCAGCTGATTTATGACGGAGCGCGGACGCGGATCAGACCGGTGGCTGCAGAGATACCATTCGGCACCGAGCGCGACGGGACGATGCTGTCCGATCACATGGGCTTCACGATCCATTATCGCCTGACGGAACGACCCGACGCCATATAGCCTAGGCCAATCGCGGTGGCCCAGCTGGCAAGCAGCACGCAGGCGGCCGCGCCGCCCAACCCCATGCGTTTCACCGCGATCGGCAGCAGTGCGAGCGCCCCGGCCAACGGCACCGCGCGCAGCGCAAAGACGGTCATCGCACGCCCGCGCGAGACGAGTAGCGCGTCTGCGCTCGCGGCGATCAGCTCGATCGCTCCGGCGAGAGCCAGGACGATCATGGCATCCCGCGCGAATGCATAGGCCGGACCGGCAATCGCTTGGATAATCCCGCTGCCGAGTGCTGCCGCGAAGGTCACCGCGATCGCTCCCGTGACGAGGGCAAGCATCGCCATTCGCCACGCAAGACCTCCCGCACTGGCGTGATCGCGGATCAGCTCGGGGTAGAGCGCGCGCGCAATGGCTTCTCCAAGTTGGACCAGTGCCTGGCCGAGTTGCGATGCCACGCGAAAGCCGCCCGCGATCGCCGGTCCGCCCAGCGCGCCCACCAGCAGGAATACAATCTGCTTGGACGTCACCGCCAGGCTGCGCGACAGGCTTGTCGCCCAAACGAAGCGCCATGCGCCGGGCTCCCTCAGCGGAAGTCGGGTTAGGCTCAGATCGCTGAACCGCACCGGCTGCACACGCAGCGCGAAAAGCCAGTATGCGGCTGCGCAGGCCAGTTCCGCCAGGGCCCAGGCGCAAACGAATCCCCCAACCGTAGGCCAGAAAAGAGCCGCTGCCACAGCTCCCGCTGCGCGCGTAGCCGGCTGCACCGCCTCAGCCGCGGCCGCGAGATCATAGCGATCGTGCAGGCGCAACATGCCGGTCGGCGTCGAGCGCACCGAAAAGAGTGCGGCGAGGCAAAGCGACAGCGCCGCGCCGCGCAGGTCGGCCGGTAGAGACAACCAGCCGGGCGAACTCCAGACGACCAGCAGAGCAACAGGGCTTCCAACGCCGATGCTGAGACCATCGAGCGCTACCGCGAACCCTGCCGCTGCTGCACCCATGCCCGGCCGAGCACCCCACTGGACGACGGCCTGCCACGCAGAGAAGCTGGCGATTCCGGTCACTGCCTGCGCCATGACGACGATAAGCGCGAACCGGCCGAAGTCCTGGAGCCCCAGCGATCGGGTCGCAAGAGCGAGATAGACCAGGCTTAGCGCCGCATTGGCACTGCGGCTGCCAAGCAGCCAGCCCAGATTGCGCAACGGCCGTCGCAGCATCGCAGCAGTCACGCAATGATCCGGTCAGGCAACGACCGGCCGTTGCGCCGCTTCCAGCACATCGGCGATACGTGCCATATCGCGCGCAAATCGAGCCTCGAGCGCAGCGGCATCCAGCCGGGCGAGCGCGCAGATCAACGGCATCGACAAGCTCAGGCGAAGTGTGCCGACCCACCGGTCGTCGGCAGCTCGAAGGCACTTGACGGGTTGGCCCAGACGCAATCCGCGCGCGGCCAGCACCCGGCACCAGCGCTGCGCCATCTCCAGATCGGGCCGGGCCGGAAGCTGCGACAGGTCAAGGGTCGCAAGCGTCGCCTGATGAAGCGAGCCGCCCGCCAGCGCCGGAGCGACTAGGTCGACCCCCAGCCTGGCAGACAGGCTGCGCACCGCACCACCAAAGCGCTCGATCACGCGCGCGCGATCGGCAGGCGCCAGCGCTTGGTAGCGCTCCAGCTCGAACAGGGCGGCTTCGAGGCGGAGCAGCAGTCCGGGGTTGGCTCCGCCAGGCAGATGATTGCAGGCGTCCCAGCTTGCCGGCCATTCGGCGCGACGGAACAGGCTGCCAAGTCCCGCTGCGATCATGTTCTTGGGGCGGCAGCCGGCCGGTATCAATGCAAAGCCGGAGAAGGGCGGGCCTCCCATGAATTTCGAACCGGTCAAAAGCACGATCGCCTGCCGGTCGAGATAGGCGTGTAACCGATCGGCTTCGATGCGGGCCTGGCAAGCGTCGACGACAAGGGAAAACCGGTCGCCGAAGCCGGCAAGGAGGCGATCGATGCCGTCCAGGTCGGGTAAGACGAGTCCCGTCTTGGAGCCGTGCACGACATGGACGAGCGGAGCGCCCCCTCGATCGTTCACCGCTTCCACGACAGCGCCGATGGCGGTTGTCATCCAGTCGCTCGAAACCGGAACGCCGTTTTCGTCCCGGACCGGCAGGCTGAGGAGTTCGACCTCTTCGAAGCCTGCGATCCGGGAGCCCTTGCACAACCCCGAGGCCACAGCCGTCTCGCCCGCGAAGTACTGCCCGGCTGCGGCCAGCACGCAACCGCTTCCGACTTCGTCCTGGCCGAGCAGAATGTTCGTCACCGCCCGGTCGGATCGCGAGATCGTCAGCGCGAGCGCGACAAGCTCGAGATCCGTGCCCGAAGGCGCGAAGACGACATCGATGCCGTCGCCCAGGCCCCACACCGACCGGATGCGGCAGCGAAGGGTTTCCAGCGAGTCCTGGTACGCCGTCTCATCGAGCACCTGCCCATGCTTCCAGCCCGCCACCACGGCTTCGAGATGGCGGAAAGCGTCCAGCGAAATGTCGTTCGCCGTGGAGGCTGCATAACCCAGCGTGGAACGAGGGAAGGGCGATGCGCCGTAGACGTTGGTGTTACCTCCGCGCGGCACGGCGATGCGCCGGTCGCCACCGGAGGTCAGCATCTGCGACAGGAATGCGGAGCTGGTCATGGTAGCCTTTCGAAGTCTCGAGGTTCGATAGGTCCGGAAAGCGACAGTCGTGTTACGAGCGGCTCGCAGTCGATTTCACAGCAGTGTAACACTGCTCGCCGATAGGCCCGGCGTGCAGTACGCGACTCCAGAATTCGGCACATGCCGGATAGCCCGCATTCCCGCCGAAGCAGTCGAGCGGCTTCGGATCCTGTTCATCGCCAAGCATGTCTTCTGGGAAGGCGGCCTTCATCATGAGGACGGCAATCACGCCATCTATCATCGCGAGATGCGGGACGTGCTCGAGGAGATCGGCGTGAACTTGTTGCTGGCCGACAGCTACGAGGCGCTGTTCGCCGACCCCGGCTGCGACTTCGTCTTTCCGCTTCTCAACCGGGGCGGCTTCTTCAATTCCGAGATGCTGTTGCCCCTGTTGGCTACCAGACTCGGCATTCCGTTCCTGGGTGCGAGTCCGATCCTGCGCGGCCTTTCGGACGACAAGCATCTTGCCAAGCTGGAAGCCCAGGCGCGCGGCATTCCGACCGCTCGATGGGCGATCTATCGCCGGGGTGCACCGGTAGAACCGGCCATATGCCCGAGAGCGGACCGGCTGGTGATCAAGCCCAACGCCTCATCGGCCAGCTGGGGAGTGCGGGACGCAAGCGACTGGACGGGCGCGCGTCATGCGATTGGCGAAATCCACGAGGACGGACACGACGCGATCGTCGAGCCGTTCCTCGACGGCAGCGATGTCGAGGTTCCTGTGATCACTTGCGGCGGCGCGCCGACGATCATGCCGATGATGCTGTTCGAACAAGCCGATCCCGGCCATCTTCGCACCTACTCCGAGAAGCGCGATCTGGTGGAGCGCGAGCAGAAGTACCGGCTGCTGCCTTTCGGAGATGGCCCATGGGCGGAATGCATTGCCGACTTCACGCGGCGCATGGCGGGTGCCTTCCTGCCCTTCGATTACGGCCGCTTCGAGTTCCGCTTCGATGAGCGCAAGGGCGAGCTTCACTTTCTCGAGGTCAATCTCAACTGCAACCTGTGGTCGGAAAAGGTCTTCGGCCGCTCGGCGGAGTTGCTCGGCTGGAGCCAGCGCGACCTGATCGAGACGATCCTTTGCGAAAGCCTGGCGCGCCAAGGTCTGGTCGACATGCGGGTGGCACTGGCGGCCTGATATGACGCGGCACGGACTCCGGGTTATCGTGCTTGCGGCCCAGCGCCAAGGCGTGCGGGATCCACTCGCCGCTCGCTTTGGAGTGAGCCACAAATGCCTCGTGCCGTTGCATGGACAGCCGCTGGTCGCCCACGTGCTCGGTACGCTCGCGGCATGCCGGGCAGTGGACTCGGTAGCCATCTCTGTGGAAGCGGGAGCTTTTGACCCGATTCGACAGCTGATCCCCTCGGCGTCGGGCAAAGCCTTCGACCTGGTCGCTGCCCGCGACAATATAACCGAAAGCGTCCTTGCCGCCGCGGGCGATCACAGCGGCCCGCTCGTCATCACGACCGCCGACAACGTGCTGCTGAGCGCCAGCTCCGTCGTCACCATGCGCAAGGTACTCATAGACCACGATGGAGCCGTGGCCATGGCGCGCCGGGAATCGGTTCTCGACGCACATCCCGACGGGCAAAGGCGTTTCTACCGCTTTCGGGACGGGGAATATTCGAACTGCAATCTCTACGGTCTTGCCCATTGCCGTGCCCTGCGCGCAGCCGAGATCTTTCGCGGCGGCGGTCAGTTCGCGAAGAAGGCCAGCCGTATCGTAGAGGCATTCGGCCTCGCCAATCTGGTGTTGCTGAAACTCGGGCTGCTGTCCCTGCCGACGGCGATGCGGCGCATCTCGAAGCGCGTCGGGCTGGACCTTGCCGCCGTGGTCTTGCCCGACGGCCGGCAGGCGATCGACGTCGACAACGACCGCACATATGCCGTTGTGCAGGAACTGCTCGAATCCCACCCGTCAGGAAGCGAGGTTGTGACGGCAACGGCGGAGCACCGCATGTTGGATCAAGGCCAAGCGGTGAGTGCGTAACCGTGACGCGGATAACCCTTGCCGTGCTCGCGCTGCTCTCCCTCGCGCCGGCGAGCGAGCCTGCGCCCGTCGTCTACCGCATCGCGGCGCAGGAAGCGCGACAAGGCATCGCATCCGACGGAACCTACATCTACGTGGTCGACAACAGCCGGATCGGCAAATACCGCATTGTCGACGGCGCCCGAATGGCCGGCTGGGCTGGCGGGAGCGCAAGGTTCCCCCATCTCAACAGCTGCACCGTCTCGGGTCGGGAACTGGTCTGCGCTGCATCCAACTACCCCTCATTGCCGCAGGCGAGCAGTGTAGAATTTTTCGACCTGAAGAGCCTCGATCACAGCCGAAGCCACTCGTTCGGCATAACCGAAGGGTCGCTGACCGTGATCGACCGTCACGCCGGATACTGGTGGGCCATCTTTGCCCAGTATGGCGCTAAAGGCGGTGATCCGGGCAAGGACAACCGCTGGACGCAACTGGTGAAGCTGGACGACGCGTTCCGTCCCCTGCAGCGCTGGACCTTCCCGAACGAGCTGTTGGAGCGGATGGAGCCGATGAGCGCGTCGGGAGCGAGTTGGACCCGGGACGGCAGACTTGCCGTTTCCGGTCACGACCTGCCCGAGATCTATCTCGTTGCCCTGCCCGAAGCCGGGACCACGCTTCGGCTGGAGACGATCGTTCCAGTTGCGACTCATGGGCAGGCCATCGACTGGGACCCAAGGCGACCGGGCCATTTGTGGTCGATATCCCGCCCCGAACGCACCGCTGTCCAGAGCGATCTCAGCCGCTGGCTGGCCCCGTAACTGTAGGCCGAGGAACTGCGCATGACCCGCTATCCCGAAGTAACCCGCCGTCAGACCATCGCCGGCCTGTCTGCGACTGCACTCGCCGCAGGCGTCGCTCCAATCGGCAGCGCCGCTGCCGAACCGCACCCACTGTTCCGGCACGGTGTCGCCAGCGGGGATCCCGACGCCACGAGTGTCGTGTTGTGGACCCGCGTAAACGCACCTGCGCCGCTCGACGTTGAATGGGAACTGGCCGCCGATGCGCGCTTCGCCGAGGTGATCCGGCAGGGCAGGCTGGTTACAGGTCCCGAAAGGGATTTCACGGTCAAGGTCCTGGTCGAGGGTCTGCAACCGGACGGACGCTTCTACTATCGCTTCCGGGCGAATAGCGTGACCTCGCCCGTGGGACGTACCCGCACTCTCCCGGTCGGCCGGCTCGACCGGCTAGGCATCGCGCTGGCTTCGTGCTCCAACTATGCTTTCGGCTTCTTCAACGCTTACGACGCGATCGCCAGGGACCCTTCGATCGACTTCGTCCTGCACACTGGCGATTACATATACGAGTATGGCGCGGACGGCTGGGGAAGCGAGGTCGCGCGCAGGATAGGGCGTGTTCACCAGCCCGCCAACGAGATCGTCACGCTTGCCGACTATCGCACTCGCCACGCCCAGTACAAGACCGATGCGGGCTCGAGGGCAATGCTCGCGGCCAAGCCCCTGCTGGCCTGCTGGGACGACCACGAGAGCGCCAACAATCCGTGGACCGGCGGCGCGCAAAATCACCAGCCGGCGATCGAAGGCGACTGGGCGGCCCGGCGCGCCGCGTCGATTCAGGCCTACTTCGAATGGATGCCCGTCCGTGAGCCACGACATGGCCGGTCGCGGGTGCAGTTCTGGCGCAATTACGTGTTCGGTGACCTTGCGACACTGTCCACGCTCGAAACGCGGCACACGGCTCGTGCTTTGCAGGTCGACTACGCCGGTCACCGTTCATCGATCGCCAGCCGTGCCGATGCCGAAGTGATGGAGCGCGAGTCTATCGGCGCTGCCGAACGCAGGTTGATCCCGTCGGAACTTGAAGCCGATCTGGACGAGGCGTGGATCCGTTCCAAGCAGCTCGGTCAGCCGTGGCGGCTCATCGGCAATCCCATGCCGATGGCTCGCACCCGGGTACCCGACGTTGTCGCGCTGGGGATCATTCCCGACCCCGCGCGGCAGGAAAAGCCGCTTCGTGCGGCAGGGGAACTCGCCTGGAAAGGCAGGTGGAACCTGCCGCTATCGACCGACACCTGGGATGGCTACGAATGGGCTCGCCAGCGATTCTACGACAAGGCGCGGGCGGCCGGCGCCGACGACCTGGTAGTCCTGACAGGCGACAGCCACAGCTTCTGGGCCAACACCCTTGCCGATGCGCAGGGCCGGCCGGCTGGCATCGAGCTTGGCACATCGGGCATATCGTCGCCTGGTGACTTCGTGGAAAGCGGGTTCGACCGCAATACGGCAGCACGGCTGGACGCCGCCCTCGCCGATCACAATCCCGAAGTGCTGTGGACCGACAATCTTCATCAGGGCTACGTGCGCCTGGAGCTCACGCGATCGGCCGGCCGGGCAAGCTTCATGGCCGTGGATACCGTCTTGTCAGCGCGTTATCGCTGTCATGCCGTCAGCCTATGGCACATCCAGCGAGGTCCGCATGGCCTGAAACTGGTACCTGGCCGGCCTACCGACCGGCCAGTCATGATATAGTCATCGAGCAGTCCTTGAACTGTCTCGCAACTGACATTGGCGAGTCATTGCCGCCGACTAGAGGCCCTTGCGAAAACACGATCGCCAGGGGCTCTCGATATGGACATTCATTCTTTCGGTAACCGCTTCCGTAGCTCGCTGTTGTGCTGTGCCGCGGTGCTGCTTCCGGCCACACCGGTACTCGCCGAGGAGGTCGTTGCCGAGGACGATCAAGCCATCCAGTCCAGCCGCGACATCGTGGTCCAGGCGGAAATCGGCTTTCGCAACCGTGAAGAAGAGACAATTGAGCCCAAGCTGGTCTACGGCGAAGAGTACTTCCAGAGATTCGAGCCGCTAACCGCGGGCGACGCCCTGAAGCGAGTTCCCTCCGTCACTTTCCTCTCGGACGTGATCGAAAGCGACGGGGCGAGGCTGCGCGGACTCGATCCGGGATATACCCAGATCCTGATCAACGGCGAGAAGGTGCCCGGTTCCAACACGGACCGCTCATTCTTCCTCGACCGCATCCCGGCAGAGTTGGTGAAGCAGGTGGAAATCATCCGCTCCTCATCCGCGCGCCGCACGGGCGATGCAGTTGCCGGCACGCTCAACATCGTGCTGCGTGATGCCCTGACCATGGACGGGGGTTACGTTCGCGGCGGCAGTCTGCTTTTCGACGACGGCAAGGCGAAACCTACCGCCGGCTTCTACTATGGCGGTCCGCTGGGACCTGGGCGCCTCCTGTTCGGCGCCAATGTCCAGGGTCGCTACAATCCGAAGCAGAAACGCAGCCTGCGGTACGGCGATTCGCCGGAGAACAATCCCAACTTCGCCACCGACGATTTCGACAATCGCGAGGATCAGTCGGATATCCGCAACGGAACCGATTATGCGGCCAACCTGAGCTATTCTGTCGAGGGCGAAACGACGAAGTTCGAAATATCCGGCAACTTCGTTCGCACCGAGCGCACCGAGAACGAGAGGTCATGGGAATACAACGATCCGAAGGCCGTCAACGGCCCGGTCCGCACGACCAATCCCGGCAATCTCACGGTCGACAATCATAACGTCAATGACATTACCCAGGAAAGCTGGAGTGTTGCCGCCAAGCTGAGCCAGAAGTGGTCGTTGGGCGAGACACGGCTCAAGATCGGCTTCGCGCGCTTCGACGATGCCCAGGACGAGTACGAGAACGAAGTGGAGTTCGATCGTACTAGCCCGCGATTCACCGGCGACTTGATGGCTCGGCGCATCCGTGACGAAGAGATTTCGCTGGGCCTCGAGCACGCCCTGCCGATCGGGGAGAGCGCGAAGCTCGTATTCGGCGCCTTCATGCAGGACAAGGATCGCGACACCGATCTGGCAGAGAGCCGCGACCGTTACAACCTGACTGCCGCGAACCGCCAAGGGTATGACCAGTTTTCCCGCGACCCCAACGAATTCGTGCGAACGCCACCCGTGGCGCTGGCACCGATCCCCGGCGGCCTCAATTCGATCAACGAGGATCGACGCGATCTGTTCGCCCTCGTCGAGGGGAACGGAGGATCCTTGAAGTACGAGGTCGGCGTGCGCTGGGAGAACACGAAGATGCGCATCGACGACCAGACCGTTCCGGCGCTGTCGAAAGTCGAATACGACTTTCTGCTTCCCTCCGCCTCGGTGAAGATCGACCTTGGCAAAGGCCGCATCACGGCATCGGCAGCGCGCACCGTGCGCCGCCCTCGCTTCGACTACATTTCGCCGGCTCTGATCGAAGCCGAACTGGGTGACAATGACCTCCTTGGGAATCCGCTCCTCAAGCCCGAAAGCGCCTGGGGTGGAGATATCGGCTATGAGCACAGGCTGGGTCGCACCGGCGTGATCGGAGTGAACGCCTTCTATCGCAAGGTGAAGAACGTGGTCGAGATCGCGAACACCGGCGTCGTGGGCTCGGAAGGGCCTGGAACTTTCGTCCTCACTCCCGCCAATACCGGAACCGGCAAGGTGTGGGGCCTAGAGTTCGATCTTTCGACCGATCTTGGCGCGATCGGGCTGCCGGACACGGGCCTGTTCGGCAACCTCGGCCTGATCGACAGCTCGATCCGGGACCAGTTCGGCAAGCGACGCTTCAACGGCCAGTCGAAGTACGTCTACAGCTTCGGCTTCATCCAGAACCTGCCGGCCTGGGGCGCGGCCTTTGGGGCCACCTATCGCAAGCAGGGCAAGGCCTATGACCGCATTGTCGGCGAGGAGATCATCACGACCTACGGCGGTGACCTCGAGCTGTTCGTCGAGAAGCGCTTCGGCAAGAAGTTCACCATCCGTGCCGTCGGCTCGAACCTGCTTGACGGCAGCAAGGACGAGGCATTCAACAAGTTCAATACGATCGGCGAACAGTTTGCGCGCGATTTCGACGAGTACGAGCTGGAGAGCGAAACTGCTGGTCCCGTATTCCAGGTGATCGCGAGGTATGCATTCTGATGCGCTGGCATTTGACGGCTTTCGCATTCGTGATGGCAAGCCTCGCTGCGGCGGGCTACGCTCAGGAGCCCGCCGTGCCCGCCATGGGCGAGACGACTCCCGTCGGCACGGCAAATGACGATGCGGCCGATGATCCGGCCATCTGGCGCAATCCGCGCAGTCCCGGCGCCAGCCTGATTGTCGCCACCGACAAGAAGGCGGGTCTCTACGTCTACGATCTCGGCGGAAAGGTTCGTCACTTCGTGCCCGCGGGTCGAGTCAACAACGTCGACCTGGTCGACATGGGCCGGCAGGGCGTGATCGTCGTGGCCAGCGACCGCAACGACGAAGCCAATGCCCGGCTGCTCGTCTATCGGCTGGACAGGCAACAGGCCCATCTGCTCCCTCTCGGATCGGTCGATGGCGGCAAGGGCGAAGCCTATGGCGTCTGCCTCTGGCGCAAGGGGCGCGAACTGCATGCATTCTCAGTGCTGAAGCACGGCGTGACCCACCAGGTGAAGATCGCGATCGACCTGAACGGCGTCAGCGGAAACAGCGTCGGCAGCTTCACATTGGCTACCCAGACCGAGGGTTGCGTCGTCGATGGACGCAGCGCCACGCTTTTCGTGGGCGAAGAGAACCGCGGCATCTGGGCGTTCGATCTTAGGCGGTCCGCCGGCGCAAGTCCCACCCTTGTGGCTCCGGTCGATGGCAAGCACCTCGTCGCCGATGTCGAGGGGCTGGCGCTTGCACCGCGCGGCAGTCGCGGCGGCTGGCTCGTCGCCTCGAGCCAGGGGGACAACGCCTACGCGCTTTACAGCCTGCCTGAAGTCAAGCCCGCCGGGCGCTTCCGGATCGGAGGGGGCACGTTCGGCAGCACCGAGGAAACCGATGGGATCGCGCTGGCGCTCGGCAACTTCGGTCCCGATTATCGCCAGGGCCTGTTTGTCGTGCAGGACGGAGATAACGCTCCCGCCGCGCAGAACTTCAAACTGGTAAGCTGGAAGGACATCCTCGCCGCCATTCGAAAAAGCAGCGAGCCGAAGTGAATTTCGCGCACCGATCTATCGACGGCATGCCGACGTGGTTATGACGGGTGGAGGAGTTCGGAGCCCGGCGATGAGCGGCTTGCAATAGCTCCGCCACATGCATCCGACATGTCGGATGCACTCAGTCGCTGGTCACAAGATGAACTATCCACGGCCGAATGGTCATTCAGTCGAACCCAAAGAGCTTCCCGATAGCTGACAGTAACTCTGCTGAATCTGTCCGCGCCACCGGTCTGGCTCTAACGCCGGGCGCTCAACGCGTCTTGGCTGCGGCAAAGCGCCATCTTCAACCTCGGAGCGGCTTCACCGGCCGCTTCAACTAACTGGTAGCATTGATACACACTAAACGCCGCCACTCCCTCAGTATCGAAGAGCGCCCCCAAAGGTGCGAGGGACAGCAAAGCCGTTGCCCGAGTTGAAATCCCCCTCGACGGATGCACTATCCCCAATGGGCTCGCTGTAGGCAGCTGGCCAAGGCCTGCAAACCCAGCGGCGCATGAGCCCAACCTCCCCATCGCGCCCAGCCGCAAGCAACTGAGCAATTGGGGAGCGATTGTGAGAGCAATCACCTTATATCTGAAATTTGTTGAATATGATCAGCGCATCTTGGCGGACAGGGTGGGATTCGAACCCACGGTGGGCTTGCACCCACGCCGGTTTTCAAGACCGGTGCATTCAACCGCTCTGCCACCTGTCCGCACTGCACTCGCGGCTAGCCTCCTCCGGCGAAAGCTGCAAGCATTGCGGCAAAGCCGAACCGGAGGGGACCGAAAATGGATTCAGTCGAAATCGCCGCGATCACCAATGTCGTCAATCTCTATCCCGTCGCAGTCGATACGCAGAGCTGGGAGCTGTTCGACCACGTCTTCACTCCCGACTGCTATGTCGACTTCGGCGCGCCTGCAGTGTGGACCGAACGCGCGTCGCTGAAGCTCGCTTTCGACATGATCCATGCGCCCTTCGCGGCCACCCAGCATGCGACGCGCGGGCATCACGTGGCGGTCGACGGCGAGCGCGCGACTTGCCTGAGCTATGTCCTCGGGCGCTTCATTCGCGACGTTCCGGGCGGCAACATGTTCGAATCCGCCGGATGGTACGACGACGAGCTGGTCCGCACCGCTGCAGGATGGCGGATCGCCCGGCGAATTTGCCGGATGCTGTGGTGGGGCGGCAATCCGGCAGTGCTGCAGACTTCGCCCGACGTGCCGGTCCAACCGGTGCTCGATTCGCTGGTGGCGGAAGGCAAGGCCGGGCGCCTCGCGCACCTGGAAGCGCTCAAGCGCAAACTCGGCTGAACGCGATCGGGCGCGTGGACCTGTTCCACCAGGCCGGTGAAAAGCAGTTCATCGGCAGGCGTGCGGCATTCACAGGTGCCTGAAATCGTGTAACATCGGTGACGATGACGGGATGGTCGCACTTTCGCAATGTCCTGACGCTGGGGGTCGCGGTCGCGCTGCTGACGCCCCCGGTCGAGGACGTGCAGGCCCAGGGGCAGCCAGCGCCGCAGGCTGGGCCGGCGGTCAGCTTCCCGGCCTACTTGCAGCTGGTCGCCGCCCGCGCGCGCAGCGAAGGCGTGAGCGAGACGACGATCCTGCAGACCCTTTCCGGCCTGACCGAGAACCCGCGGGTCGTCGCCCTGGATCGGCAGCAGCCCGGCCTCCAGAACAGCCCGCCGCCGGTCGCCGGCTATATCCGCACGCACGTCGATGCCGCCCGGATCAACCGCGGCCGCGCCATCTACGCGCAGGTAAGCCGCATGCTCCCCGTGCTGGAAGGCCGCTACGGCGTGCCCGGCAAGATGATGCTGGCGATCTGGGGGCACGAGACCAACTACGGCAGCTATATGGGCGACTTCGACCTTGCCCGCTCGCTGGCGACGCTGGCCTATGAAGGCCGGCGGCGCGAGCTCTTCGAAGGCGAACTGATCGCCCTGCTGAAGATGATCGACCGCGGCGTACCGCGCTATCGCCTGAAGGGCAGCTGGGCGGGCGCTTTCGGCAATCCGCAGTTCCTGCCCAGCGTCTGGCTGCGCACGGCCCAGGACGGCGACGGCGACGGCGACCGCGACATCTGGAGCAGCGAGGCCGATACCCTGGCTTCGATCGCCAACTATTTCCGCGATGCCGGCTGGCGCAGCGGTGAACCGTGGGGCGTGCGCGCGTCGGTGCCCGCGGGCTTCGACTGGACCCTGGCTGCCGACAAGCTCGACGCCCCCACTTGCGAGCGGGTGCACGACCGTCATTCGTCATGGAAGACGGTCGCCGAATGGCGAAGCATGGGCGTGACACCGCTGGCACCGATCCGTGACGAGACGATGTCCATCCTGTTCCAGCCCGACGGACCGGGGACGGCAGCCTACCTCTTAACCGGGAATTATAGGGTAATCCTGCAATACAACTGCTCCAACTATTACGCTTTGTCGGTGGGTTTGCTAGCAGATGAGATTGCCCGTTAGATTTGCCCTGCCGCTCGCGGCGCTCTCGATCCTCGCCGCTGCCGGGACGAGCGCGTTCGCCAGGACGCCGCCGCCTCCGCCCCCGGTGAACGGCCCCGCTGCCGACTATCCGGTCGTGATCGGCGAGCCGTTCACCGTCGAAGGCAAGACCTATACGCCGGTGGACCGGCTCAACTCCGACGAAGTGGGCTATGCGGTCGCCGGTGAAGCCGGGGGGCCGGGCGTCTCGGTCGCGCACAAGACCCTGCCGCTGCCGAGCTATGTCGAGGTCACCGCCCTGGGCAGCGGCCGGACGATCCTGGCCCGGGTCGAACGTCGCGGACCGATGCGCAATGACAGCCTGGTCGAACTTTCACCCGGCGCCGCCGAGCAGCTGGGGCTGACCGGGACGGAGAAGTCGCCGGTGCGCGTGCGCCGGGTCAATCCGCCCGAGCAGGAACGCGCCCAGCTGCGGGCCGGCAACCGGGCGCCCGAACGCATGGAGACTCCCAAGGGGCTCCTCGCCGTGCTCATGCGCAAGCTGGAAGCCAGCGAGGCGCCGAGCAAGCCGCCAAGCCCGGCGCCTGTCGTCGCGACGCAGAAGCCGGCGGCCGCCGTCAAGCCCGTCGCAAAGCCCCTGCCCAAGCCCGCAGCCAAGCCTGCGCCTGCGGCACGGATCGCCGCCGACGAGAGTCCGGCAACATCTGCCCAGCCTACGGTCGCGACCGCGCCGAAGCCTGCAGCGGGCAACCTTGTGGTTCAGGTCGGCGCCTTCTCGACGGCGGAGCGTGCCCGCAGCGTCGCCGGCAAGCTCGACGGCAAGGTCAGCAAGCCCGGCAAGTACTGGCTCGCCCGGCTCGGGCCGTTTTCCGGTCGCACGGAAGCCGAGGCGGCGCTGGCGAAGGCCAAGGCGGCGGGCTATAGCGACGCGCGAATCCAGCGCGCCGACTGATCGCCCAAGGCTCGCTCGCGCCGCGGATTCCTGGAGCCTGATCACCGGGCGGAATCGGAGCGGCAGTGTCGAGATCAGCCCCTACCGCACTGCTCGCCGTCGGCCTGGCACTGAGCCTGACCGGCGCGAAGGGATTGCCGCCGCCGCCGCGGGAAGTGGCGAAGGTGCCGGTATCGCTGCTGGTCGATCTCGGCTCGGGGCAGGTCCTGCAGGCGCGCAAGCCCGACTTGAGCTTCGTTCCGGCATCGATGACCAAGGTCATGACGGCCTATGTCGCATTCGAGGAAATGGCAGCCGGGCGGCTGCCGGCCGAGCGCGAGTTCACTGTCGGCCAGGCCACGGCGCGCCGCTGGAGCGGCACGGGCACCAGCCTTCGCCTCGTCGCCGGCCAGACGCTCACCGCCGATACCCTGCTGCACGGCATCGCCACCGTTTCGGCGAACGATGCCTCGGTGGTGCTTGCCGAAGGCTACTCCGGCAGCGTTCCCGGCTGGACCGCGATGATGAACGCCGAGGCCAAGAAGCTCGGCATGACCGATAGCCGCTTCGCCACGCCCAACGGCTGGCCGGACGGCGGCGCCACCTATGTCAGCGCCCGCGACCTCGTCACGCTTGCCCAGGCGATGATCACCCGCCACCCGCAGCTGTACCGCCGCTACTTCGGACAGAAGCGCATGGCCTGGAACGGCAAGCTGCTGCAGAGCCACGACCCCACGGTCGGCGTCGTACCGGGAGCAGACGGCATCAAGACCGGCTATACTGCGGAAGCGGGGTTCAACTTCCTCGGCTCCGCCCGGCGCGGTGACCGGCGCCTGGTCATGGTCGTCGCCGGGGCCGGCAGCGAGGCCGAGCGCGCGGCCGCTTCGCGCGCACTGCTCGAATGGGGTTTCTCCGCCTGGCAGGCACGCCCGCTATTCGCCGCAGGCAGGCCGGTCGCAACGGCACGGGTGCAGGGCGGAGCCGCGCGCGAAGTGCCGCTGGTCGCCGCCGGCCCGGTCTATGCCACCACCCCGCGCGGCAGTGGCGCGCCGATCTCGCTGCGCGTGGTCTACCAAGGCCCCATTCCGGCGCCGATCGCCAAGGGCGCGCCGGTCGCGCAGCTCGAGATCGCGGTCGACGGGATGACGCCGGGACGCGTGCCGCTCTATGCCGCCGAAAGCGTTCCCGTCGCCGGGCCGGTCGACAGGCTGGTCAACGGCCTGATAGGCCTGCTGCCGTGAAAGGTGGCAGATTCATCGTCCTCGAAGGCGGGGAAGGGGCGGGCAAGTCGACCCAGTCGCGGCTGCTGGCCGACGCCCTGCGCGGCCGCGGGATCGACGTGGTGACGACTCGCGAGCCGGGCGGAACGCCAGGCGCCGAGCGCATCCGCCAGCTGCTGCTCGGCCTCGAAGGCGACGGCTGGCTGCCCCGCGCCGAAGCGCTGCTGTTCGCTGCCGCACGCTCCGACCATGTCGAGCGGCTGATCCGCCCCGCGCTTGCCGAGGGCAAATGGGTGATCTGCGATCGTTTCCTCGATTCGAGCCGGGCCTACCAGGGCGGGGAAGGGGGGCTCGGCGACGAGGACATCCTGGCGCTGCACCGCATCGGCAGCGGCGGCCTGCTGCCGGACCTGACGCTGCTGATCGAGGTGCCGGCCGACGTGGCGGCGGAACGTCTGGCGAAGCGCGACCTCGACGGACCCGATCGCATCGGCGGCCGCGACGGCACCTATCACGCCAAGGTCGCGGCCGCCTTCGCCCGTTTCGCCGCGGCCGAGCCGCAGCGCTTCACGCGCATCGACAGCAGCGGCACGCGCGAGGCTACCCATGCGCAGGTCATGGCGGCGATCGCGCCGCTGCTGGATGGCCGGCAGTGAGCTTCGTCGGCCATGCGGAAGCCTGGCGCGAATGGCGCGCTGCCATGGCATCGGAGCGAATGCACCATGCCTGGCTGCTGGTCGGGCCGCGCGGCGTCGGCAAGGGCAGCTTCGCCCGCGCCGCCGCCCGCGAGCTTGTCGCCGAAAGCGGCGTGCCGCAGCCGGAAGAGGGGTCCCATCCCGACGTGCATCTGCTCGCCCCCCTGCCCGACAGCGAGGAGGAGACCAAGAAGCGCGACGAGGGCAAGCCCTACCGCACCAAGCGCAACATCTCGATAGACCAGATCCGCGGCATGCAGCACCGCCTGGTCACCAGGCCGACGCTGGGCGCCCGGCGCGCGATCATCATCGATCCGGCCGACGACATGGAGAAGGGGGCGGTCAACGCGCTGCTCAAGAGCCTCGAGGAGCCGCCGGTCGGCACGTTCTTCCTCCTGGTCGCGCATCGGCCCGGCCGCCTGCTGGCGACAGTGCGGTCGCGTTGCCGGCTGCTCCGCTTCGCGCCGCTGGGACCCGGAGAAATCGACGCCATCCTCGCGCGCGATGCACCGGAAGCCGATGCCGCCGCCCGAGCCGCCGCAGTTGCAGCCGCCGAAGGTTCGCCCGGCAGCGCGCTGGCTTTCGTCGGCCGCGACCTCGCCAAGCTGCACGGGCTCATGGAGCGGATCGTCGAGCAGGGGGACGAAGGCCTGGCGCTTCGCGCGGCGCTGGCCGACGAACTGGGGGCACGCCCCGATCGCGAGCGCCTGGTCGCCGCGCTGGAGCTGGCCCGCGCGACGCTGGCCCAGGCGCTGCCCGACGCTCCGCGCGAGCGGCAGCTGCGGATCATTGAGGCTCATGCGGCGATCATCGGCCTGGCGGCCCAGGCGCCTACATTCAATTTCGATACGGGCCTGCTGATGATGGAGGTGGGCGGAATCCTGGCTTCGGCACGCTGACGGGCAAGGCGGCGGGACAAGCCGAGGCCCGGCTTCCGTCCAGCCAGGGCGGTCCGCGCTTCCCACCTGCGGAAACGTTGGCTAGAGACCCGGCCCATGGCCGAACCCTTCTACATCACCACCGCAATCAGCTATCCCAACGGCAAGCCGCACATCGGCCATGCCTACGAAGCGATCGCCGCCGACGTCATCGCCCGGTTCAAGCGGGCAGAGGGTTTCGACGTGCGCTTCCAGACCGGGACCGACGAGCACGGCCTCAAGATGGCGCAGAAGGCGCGCGAGCTGGGCGTCACGCCGGCGCAGCTCAGCCAGGAAATGTCGCAGCATTTCATCGATATGTGCGACAGGCTGAATGTCAGCTATGATGTCTTCCTGCGCACTACCGAGCCGCGCCACCATGCTTCGACCCAGGAGTTGTGGCGGCGGATGGAAGCCAATGGCGACCTCTATCTCGACCGCTACGAAGGCTGGTATTCGGTTCGCGACGAAGCCTACTACGACGAAAGCGAACTGGTCGCGGGGGAAGGGGGGGAAAAGCTCTCTCCCCAGGGCACTCCGGTCGAGTGGACGGTCGAGGAAAGCTGGTTCTTCCGGCTTTCGGCGTACCAGGACAAGCTGCTCGCGCTGTATCGCGACCATCCCGAATTTCTCCAGCCCGACAGCCGCCGCAACGAGATCATGCGCTTCGTCGAAGGCGGCCTGCGCGACCTGTCGGTCTCGCGCACCAGCTTCGACTGGGGGATCAAGGTGCCGGGCGCGGAAAACCACGTCATGTACGTCTGGGTCGACGCGCTGACCAACTACATCACCGGCCTGGGCTTTCCCGAGGAGACCGAGGAATTCCGCAAGTGGTGGCCGGCGGACCTGCACCTGATCGGCAAGGACATCGTCCGCTTCCACGCGGTCTACTGGCCGGCCTTCCTGATGAGCGCCGGCCTGCCGGTGCCTCGGCAGGTGTTCGGCCACGGCTTCCTGCTCAATCGCGGGCAGAAGGAATCGAAGTCGCTGGGCAACGTCACCGACCCGATCGAGCTGTCCGAGCGCTTCGGCGTCGACACCCTGCGCTATTTCCTGCTGCGCGAAGTCGCCTTCGGGCAGGACGGGTCCTATTCGCCCGAGGCGATCGTCACCCGCGCCAATGCCGAACTGGCAAACAGCTTCGGCAACCTGGCCCAGCGCACGCTGTCGATGATCTTCAAGAACCTGGACGGCGAACTTCGCGCGACCGAGCCGGCAGCGGTGGACAGCGAGCTCGAGGCGCTGGTGCGCTCCAACATCGGCAGCATGCGCGCGAGCTTCGGCCATCTTGCTTTCAGCGACGGGCTGGAAAACTGGATGCGCGCAGTCTTCGCCTGCAACCAGTACGTCGACGAACAAGCGCCGTGGACTCTGCGCAAGACCGATCCCGAACGGATGGCGGCCGTGCTGCTGACGCTGTTCCGCTGCGTGCGCGACCTGGCGATCGCCGTGCGTCCGGTGGTGCCGATGGCGATCGACCGGCTGCTCGACCAGATGGGCGTCGCCGCGGACGAGCGCGACTTTGCCGCTCTTGAAAATGCGGCCTGGTTCGCCGACCTCGTGGCCAGCGGTTTCCGCGTCGCGCAGCCCGTCGGCGTGTTTCCGCGGCTCGAGATGCCCGCCGAGGATGCCTGATGCTGATCGATTCGCATTGCCATCTCGAATACAAGGGCCTGGTCGAGGACCGGCAAGGCGTGCTGGCCAGGGCGAGGGCGGTCGGGGTAACCGGTTTCCTGAGCATTTCCACTCGCCAGCGCGAATGGGACCAGGTGATCGCCACCGCCGCCGGCGAGGAGGATGTCTGGGCCAGCGTCGGCATCCACCCGCATGAGGCTGACGGCCACGCCGATCTCGGCACGGCGGCACTGATCGCGGCGTCGGAGCATGCCAAGGTGATCGCCATCGGCGAGACCGGGCTCGACTATTACTACGACCATTCCGACCGGCAGACGCAGCAGGCGCTGTTCCGCACCCATATCGCCGTCGCCCGCGAGACCGGACTGCCGCTGATCGTCCACACCCGCGACGCCGAGGAAGACACCGCCAGGATCATCGCCGAGGAAATGGCACGAGGGCCGTTCCCGGCCTTGATCCACTGCTTCACCGCCTCGGCAGGCTTCGCCGGCAGGATGCTCGAGCTCGGCCTGACGATCTCGCTTTCGGGAATCGTGACGTTCAAGAACGCCAGAGACCTCCAGGCCATAGCCGCCGACCTGCCCGAGGATCGGCTGCTGGTGGAAACCGACGCGCCGTTCCTGGCGCCGGTGCCGCATCGCGGGCAAGTCTGCGAGCCGGCATTTACTGCCGATACCGCGCGCTTCGTGGCCGGCCTTCGCGGAGTCGCGCCCGAAGCCCTGGCCGAAAGCACCACGCGCAATTTCTTCCGCCTGTTCGCGAAAGCCGCTGCGTGAAGCTCATCGTTCTCGGCTCGGGCACTTCGACGGGAGTGCCCCGGATCGGCAGCGACTGGGGCGAATGCGACCCGGCCGAGCCACGCAATCGCCGCACGCGGGTGTCCATCGTCGTCGAAAGCGATGCCGGTGCGCGGCTGCTGGTCGATACCTCGACCGACCTGCGCGCGCAGTTGCTGGCCTGCGGCATCGACAAGGTCGACGCGGTATTCTGGACGCACGACCATGCCGACCATACTCACGGCATCGATGACCTGCGGCCGATGCGCTATGGACGCGGCGGGCCGCTGCCGGGCTATGCCAGCGATGAAACGGTCCGCCGGCTGCGGCTGCGCTTCGACTACGTCTTCGCCGGGCAGCACGGCTATCCCACCATCGTCAATCTCGAGTCGCTGGAGAAGCTGCGCATCTGCGCAGGCTTTGCGGTAGCTGCCTGCCAGATGCCGCACGGACCGGCGCAGACGACCGCCTATCGCTTCGAATGCGACGGCCGTTCAATCAGTTACGCGACGGACTTCAGTGCGATTACACGCGAGATGGTCGACCTGATGCGCGGCAGCGATCTGCTGGTGGTCGATTGCCTGCGCCGCGAACCACATCCGACCCACGCGCACCTGGGCATGGCGCTGGAGCTGGCGACAGCCGCCGAAGCCGCGCGCGTGGTCCTGACGCATCTCGACAAGAGCATGGACTATGCGACGGTGTCGCGCGAAGTTCCGCCGCACGTCCTGGTGGGATACGACGGTATGGAGCTTCGCGTGTGAGCGGTGATCAGATCGCGCTGATTGCAGGCATTCTGGCGGCGCTGGTCCTGGCGACAGGAGGCTTGCGCTCGGGACGCATGGCGACCGGAAGCAAAGTCCGCATGGCCGCTGCGTGGCTGGTGATAATCAGCCTCCTGGCTTTCATCATGAGCCGGGTCGGTCCATGACGGTGCCGGTTGCCCTGCCGGGGAACAGCGTACCGCGATCGCATTCCCCTCGATCCTATTTAACATATCTCAACACCAATTCGTGTCTTATACCGTAGTTTCAATGGTTTGCAGGCGATGAGCCTGTCCATTGTGTTTCGCTCATAATTTGGACGATCAAGGGAGTTGGAAGTGTAAGACGCCGTAGGCGGCTCACTT
>CAUJJI010000156.1 GCA_963205265.1 Pseudomonadota bacterium | reverse complement strand
GCATGCGGTGCTGGGCGTTGATGAGGACGGCCAGCGCTGCGCGATAGCTGTCATCGCGGATATAGGCGTCATGGGTCCACAGGAGTTGATCGCGTGTGACGCCTTGGCTCGCGGCGGCCATGCGCGAGAGGCCGAGATTGGGGTCAGTTCTGGCTGAGGGCGGAATGACACCCTAAGCGGCGGAGTCCTTGGGCCAAAGGTACTCACCAGTGAGAAGGATGTGGGCCCACCCGAGCGGCGAGATATGGGCGAGAAGATGGTCGGGGGTATCGAGCCCTTCGCGGCGGCGAGCTTCGACGGCATGGCCGAGATGCAGGGTGTTCCAGTAGACGATGATGGCGGTCAGTAGGTTGAGGCCAGCGATCCGGTAATGCTGACCCTCCGTCGTGCGGTCGCGGATTTCGCCCTGACGGCCAATGCGCAGGGCATTTTTCAACGCATGATGTGCCTCACCTTTGTTGAGGCCCACCTGTGCACGGCGCTGCATACCGGCGTCGAGCATCCATTCGACGATGAATAGCGTCCGCTCGATCCGGCCCACCTCGCGCAGCGCGGCTGCAAGATCGTTCTGGCGCGGATAGGCGGCGAGCTTGCGCAAGATGCTGCTCGGCGCGACCTGCCCCGCGCTCATGGTGGCGGCGCAGCGGAACAGGTCGGGCCAGTTGGAAACGATCAGCGCCTCACGAACCTTGCCGCCCACCAGCGGGCGCAGCTCGCTCGGCGTGGTGGCAGGGTCGAATACGTACAGTCGTTTGGATGGGAGGTCGCGGATGCGCAGCACAAGGCGGTAGCCGAGCATGGCGCTGATCCCGAACAGATGATCGGTGAACCCGCCAGTGTCGGCGTATTGCTCTTCGATCCGTCGCCCTGCCTCATTCATCGTCAGCCCGTCGAGCAGGTAAGGTGCTTCGCTGACTGTGGCTGGAATAGTCCGCGATGCAAACGGCGCGAAGCGGTCGTTGACGTGAGTATAGGCCTTGATTCCGGGATCGTTGCCGTAGCGGGCGTTGATCGTGTTCATCGCCTCGCCCTGCCGTGCTGCGGGGAAGAACTGGCCATCGGCCGATGCGGCTCTACCCATACCCCACACCTGGGCCATCGGCAGCGCCCCTTGCGCCGCGACCACGTTGGCCAGCGCCTGGTCGATCGCCTCGCTTTCGACGTGCCAGCGCGCGAGACGGGAGAGTTGCCAATAGTCGTGGGTGTTGGAAGCCTCTGCCATCTTACGCAGGCCCAAATTCAGGCCCTCGGCGAGCAGGACGTTGAGCAGACCAATTCGGTCGCCGCACGGCACGCCGGTGCGCAGATGCGTGAAGGCATCGGTGAAACCCAGCGCGGTATCGACTTCGAGCAGCAGATCGGTGATGCGGACGGGCGGCAGGCGGCGATACAGATCGAGCATCAGATCCTCGATCCCATCCGGCGCGTCGGCGGTGAGGCGATCAATGCGCAGCGTGCCGTCTTCGATGCTGCCTTTCGGAATTGTACCGCTGCGCGCGGCGCGACCGAGCCGGGCAAGGCCATCGGCGAGACGCACCTTGCGGTCAGCCAGCCAGACATGCGGGTCGGACGGGACCGCTAGCTTCGCGGCATGCGCGACCGCCATCGGCACGAGGACGTGGCGCAGGTCACCATACCGATGCGAGCGGTCGAACCAGATGTCGCCCGAGCGCAGCGCGTCGCGCAGGTGGAACATGACCGCGACTTCCCGGAGGCGGGCATCATCATCGCCCTTCGCCCGCAACTGTCGCCGCCATTTGGAATGCGGGCGCAAGAAATCGTCGGCCGCCGGAACTGCGCCCCTGGTAGCGATGGCGGTAGCCGCGTCCAGCAAAGGCCGTGCAACCGCCGCAGCTTTGAGGTCGAGGCATCGCAGCATGCGCGGGGCATACCGACGGAAGCGGTGATACCCCTGATCAACATAGGCCAGCGGATCGTCGCCCAAGGTGTCCGTCAACGTCTTGGCCGTAGCGACGAGACTGGTGAGCCGTTCCCATCCCGCCCCGCGCGCGACCGCATCTTCCAGCGACGCGCCGTCGCCATGCGCTTCGAGCAATGATTGACCGAGTGCAGTGAAGCCGTTCAAAGTCGCAGTGGTAGCGCCTCTGGTTTCTACGACCCGCGCGTCATGCAGTTGCTTCGCGTCGCGCCAGGTGCGGCCAACGATCCGGTCATGTGTTTCGATCACCGCATCCGCCGTCGCAGTGGCCCATTCAATGACGCAAACCGCCATGATAGCGCGGCGCCGATCGGCGCCGAGATCGCGCAGGCCATCGGCGAAGTAGCGCTCGCCCTGCCGGCGTAGCCGGGCGACGCGATGCGGTGGAACACCGGCAAGTAAACCATCATTGAGGTTCATCGCGCGCAGGAACTCGAGCCGGTCGAGCAGCCGGTTCGCCGCGGCGGAGTTGTTGCCCGGCTCAATCCGGCGCAGCCAGATGAAGCGGCTGATCGCCCCCGGCAGCATCTCGGTAGTCAGTCGGTCGAGCCCATCACAGGCGACGGGATCGAGACGGGCTGCGATCCGCTTCTCGATCTGGCGTTCGGCGGCGACGAGCGCGTCCGCGCACAACCGCTCGATTGTCGTGATCGCTGGCAGGATGGTCATGGTTTCACGGCAGCGGGCAATGAAGCGCCGGGCAAGGTCGTCGTTTGAGCGTGCCTGCTCGGCTTCGGCGAGAAGCCAATCCCGGAACGCCCTGGCATGCGGTCCCTGTCCGGGGAACATCCTGTATCCGTAGATGCGGCGCAGCGCCTCCATGTGCTGGTGCCGGGTTTGGCGTCGAACGGCATAGGACGCGAGCGTGTCGCCAGCGATGCCAAGCTGGGCACCTAGAAAGGCGGACACGGCGTGGGGGATCAGTTCGCCGGGAGCAAGCGTCCGACCTGGATATCGCAGCGCACACAACTGCAGGGCGAACCCGATGCGGTTCTCCGGTCGGCGCCGCCGGTCGATATGGATCAGGTCATCGGCTGCCAGAATATAATGCCGCAGCAGCGCCGCTTCGTCAGTCGGCAGGTCGAGTAGGGCCGAACGCTGTCGGGCGCTGAGGATATGGCGTCTCGGCATGCACGGCTTGTCACTATTGAACAGAAGTCTGTTTTGGACAACACTGACCCCACGCAGATCAAGGCTTTTCGAGGCCTAATTCCAGAAGGGTTCAATTGGGACAGCGCGCCGCCATCTACGCCAGGGTCTCGACAGCCGACCAGTCGTGCGAGCGGCAGCTTCGCGACCTCGCCGGTTTTGCCGAGCGTGGCGGCTATGAGGTGGTCGAGGTCTTTCGAGAAACCGCCTCGGGGATGAAGGCCAACCGATCGGCACGTGCCGAAGTGATGAAGCTGGCCCAGGCGCGCCACATTGATGCGATCCTTGTCACCGAACTCAGTCGTTGGGGGCGCTCGACGCAGGACCTGCTCGATACGCTCAACCGGCTGTCGGGCTGGCGCGTGTCGGTGGTCGCGATGAGCGGCATGACCTTCGAGGTCGATACGCCGCACGGTCGTATGATGGCGACGATGCTCGCAGGCATTGCGCAGTTCGAGCGCGACATGCTCAGCGAGCGGGTTCGCTCCGGCCTCGCCGCGGCACGGGCGCGGGGTCGGAAACTCGGGCGGCAGACCGGCGTCCGCCCGAAGTCGGATCGGCTTGCCCCCAAGGTGCTAGCCCTTGTTGCCGAGGGGCGCAGCTATCGCTGGATAGCCCGGGACCTCGGCCTCAGCAAGAATACTGTCGCCGCAATCGTCGGACGCTCCAGGGCGGACATGGATCACAAGGTCGAGGTGGCGGCATGAGCGTCGCGCCGGATGTCGGACGAAAGCACAGGATGAAGACCGCCGCGCTTGGATGCATTACGTACCTGGCGATTGCAGGCTTCGTCTTCGGTAGCTTGCTGAAGCCAGTATTCCTCGCGACGATCTGGTCAGATAGACTGGGCGCGCCTCACTGGCTCTGGATCGTATCCGCTTGCTTCGCGGTCGGAGCGACCAGCTTTTTGATACCGGCTCGGTTTTCGATCGTTCGAGGCCCCATTTTTGTAGCGGTGGCGCTGGCGGGCTCTCTACTCTCAGTCGGAGCTTATGCGGATAATCTGAGATTGAAGGCGTTGAACGAGTTCGGTGCTGACCGGCAAACCCAACACTCGTTTTTAGAATCGGTCCGGCATGCCCCGGAAGAATTTCAGTTCTTCCTGCATACCGCCGTCATGAAGCACTGCGTGCCATATGCATGGAGCTATCGAACGATGAACTTCTATCGCATACCTTTGAGGGCAGCGGTCAACGTCATGCCTGCAAGGTGGCTGACGGAATGTTCTATCCATCGAGAGTGACGCAGTTTGTGATCAATGGCAGCCGCGGCGACGGCAAGGACAGCTATTCCCTTAGGGTGTCATTTCGCCCTCAGCCGGAACCGACCCCTGCTGCGCCTCGTAGGGTCGATCAAGGTCGGCCATGTCGCGCCATCGGTAATGCTGCGAAAGCTCGCTGCCTACGAACGGCAGAACCAGCTCGATGTCGCGCTACAGGAAATCGGCAAGATCGAGCGGACGCTGTTCATGCTGGACTGGCTCGAAAATCCCGATCTGCGTCGGCGATGCCATGCCGGTCTCAACAACAGCGAGCAGCGCCATGCCCTGACGCAGGCGATCTACACATTCCGCCAGGGCCGCATCATCGACCGCAGCCACGAGGCGCAGCAATATCGGGCATCCGGCCTCAATCTGGTCATCGCCGCAATCGTCTACTGGAACACGATCTACATGGACGCTGCAGCCCAGCATCTACGATCAACATCGGTCGCGGTGCCTGATGACCTCCTCGCCCACACGTCCCCGGTAGGCTGGGAGCATATTGCTTTTTCCGGCGATTTCCTCTGGGATCGCGCAGCCGCTTCTGCTGGCCGCAAGGCCCTCAATCTTCCGCCGGATAGTCGCGCCGCCTAAGCGTTCTCTGATTGTTCACCCTTAACGTTGTTTAGCGTACCTTCCACGCTATGCCCTC
>CAUJJI010000155.1 GCA_963205265.1 Pseudomonadota bacterium | reverse complement strand
TCTCTGCGCTCTCTGCGCGAAAATTCTCTTTTCTTCTCTCCGCGCCTCCGCGCCTCCGCGTGCCCCCACCCCACCGGCTTGCCACGAGGCGCCGCCCCGCATACCCACGCGATGATGACCGACCTCACTTCCCACCCCTGGTTCTTCTGCGGCATCGGCGGATCGGGCATGCTGCCGCTGGCGCTGATCCTGAACGGCCACGGCGCGACGATCGCCGGGTCGGACCGCAGCCGCGACCAGGGCCGCACGCCCGAGAAGTTCGCCTGGCTGGAAAGCCTCGGCATGGTCCTGCATCCCCAGGACGGCAGCGGCATCGATTCGGCCGACCAGACGCTGGTGGCCTCGGCGGCGGTGGAGGACACCGTGCCCGAAGTCGTCCGCGCCCGCGAGCTGGGCTGCGCGCGGATGAGCCGGGCGGAACTGCTCGCGACGCTGTTCAACGCGGCCGAGACCGGCATCGCCGTCGGCGGGACCAGCGGCAAGTCGACGGTGACGGGCATGGCGGGCTGGATCATGACCGAGGCGGGCCGCGACCCGACGATCATGAACGGCGCGGTGATGAAGAATTTCGCCCGGCCCGATTCGCCTTTCGCCAGCGCCAGAGTCGGCAAGGGCGGCGCGTTCGTTTCCGAAGTCGACGAGAGCGACGGCTCGATCGCGCTCTACCGCCCGAAAGTCGCGGTGCTCGGCAACGTCAGCCTCGACCACAAGAGCCTGGAGGAGCTGCGGCAGCTGTTCGGCGATTTCCTTGCCCGGGCCGAAGTCGCCGCGGTCAATCTCGACGACGCCGAAAGCGCGGCCCTGGCCTCGCAGGCGCAAGCGCTGGTCACTTTCGCCGTCGATGCCGGCGAGGCCGATATCGGGGTCGAGCCCGGCAGCATCGAGCAGACGGCGACGAATATCACCGCGACTGTGGCCGACCGCCGCGACGGTTCGGCGCATCGCCTGCAGCTGCCCGTCCCCGGCCGCCACAACCTGGCGAACGCGCTGGCGGCGATCGCGGCGACGAGCGCGGCCGGGGTGCCGGTCGCAGCGGCCGTCCGCGCGCTCGGCAGCTTCGCGGGTCTGGCGCGGCGCTTCGACATCATCGGGACTTCGCCCGCCGGCATCACCGTGATCGACGACTTCGGCCACAATCCCGACAAGGTTTCGGCCACGCTGGCGACGCTCAAGGCCCATCCCGGCCGGATCATCGCCTTCTTCCAGCCGCACGGCTACGGACCGCTGCGCCAGATGGGCCACGAGCTGGCGCAGGTCTTCGCCACCAGGCTGGGGCCCGAGGATGTCACGATCCTGTGCGATCCGGTCTACTTCGGTGGCACCGTCGACCGCAGCGAGGGCAGCGAGCGCATCGTCCGCCTGATCCGCGAGGCCGGCGGCCAGGCCGAATACCTCCCCGCCCGCGCCGACTGCGGCGATCGCATCGCCGCAGTCGCCCGGCCGGGCGATCGCATCGTCGTCATGGGCGCGCGCGACGACACCCTGACCCAGTTCGCCCGCGACCTGCTGGCGCGGCTGCCCTGAGCTTCAGTAGCCGTAGCCCAGCGCGGCGAACTGCGCCTTGAACCACCAGAACGAGAGCCCGCTGGCGCCGGCGGCCAGCAGCACCAGGATCCAGCCGGCGGCGGTGAAGCTTTGCTTCTCGACGTTGCGATAGGGCACGCTGTCGCCGAACAGCAGGAAGAACAGCCCGAAGACCGCGCTGAACGGCACCAGCACGAAAGCCTTGATGCTGTAGTGGACTTCCGCCGCCTGCGCCTGGGCTTCCTGCAGCGGCAGCCAGATGAAGTACCAGCCGAAGCCGGCGGCGATGGCCAGGCAGAGCAGTCCGCCGAGCCGGTGAAGCAGGTTTGAAGCCATGACCGATCCCCCCTTGGTCTAGTGCGCCTTCCCCCGGGCCTTCTGCACGAAATGGACCGCGACCGCGACGATCGCGCCCAGCACGCTGCCGAACACGGCCGAGAGCGCCGCACCGGCCAGCCATTCGACCACTGCCCCGGCACCGCCGGCCACGCTTGCCGCCGCCGCGGCCACGCCGTGGATCAGGTCCGAAGGCCCGTGCAGGCCCAGCTCGTGCAGGCCGTGGACGATGATCTGCCCGCCGACCCAGAGCATCGCCAGCGTCCCGATCGACGACAGCGCGGCCAGCAGCTTGGGCATCGCCCAGAGCAGCATGCGCCCGACCATCTGCGCGGTGGCGCCGGCGCGCTTCGCCAGGTGCAGCCCGATGTCGTCCATCTTCACGATGAAGGCGACCGCGCCGTAGACCGCGATAGTGATCGCCACGGCCACGACCCCCAGCACCATCGCCCGCTCCAGCAGCGGCGTGGCGGCGACTTCGGCGAGAGCGATCGCCATGATCTCGGCCGAGAGGATGAAGTCGGTGCGGATCGCGCCCGAGATGCGCTCGCGCTCGAAAGCGGCCATGTCCTCGATCGGGTCTGCCAGCGTCTCGCCGTGCTTCTCGCCGCTGAGCTTCTCGATCAGCTTCTCAGCGCCTTCGAAGCACAGGAACAGGCCGCCGATCATCAGCAGCGGCGTGATCGCGACCGGCAGGAACTCGCTCAGCGCCAGGGCCAGCGGCAGCAGCACCAGCAGCTTGTTGCGCAGGCTGCCCCTGGCGATGGCATAGATGATCGGCAGCTCGCGGTCGGGCGTGAAATTGGTGACATAGGCCGGGGTGACCGCGGCATCGTCGATCACCACCCCCGCCGCTTTCGACCCGGCCTTGGCCGCGCCCATGCCGACGTCGTCGAGCGACGAGGCGGCGAGCTTGGCGATGACGGAGACATCGTCCAGCAGGGCGACGAGACCGGAAGGCATTGGGCGTGATCCTTATCCTGGAGAATGGCCGGCGGAAGCCGGCTGGGCGGGAGTCAAAACCGTCCCCCGTCGATATTGATCCGTTGGCCGGAAGTGAAGCTGGACTCGTCCGAAGCGAGGTAGACCGCGGCGCCGATGCATTCGCGGTTGCGCCCCAGCCGCCCCAGCGAGGTGCGCTGGAATACGCCGTGGGCACGGGCGCTTTCCTCGCGCTCGGCAAGGTCGTCGCCGGTGGCGATGAGGCCGGGCTGCAGCGCATTGACGCGGATGCCGCCGCGGCCCCACTCCCTCGCCATGTAGGTGGTGAGCAGCCACAGCGATCCCTTGGCCAGGCCATAGGCGTCGAAGCCGGGCGTCGGTTCGAACCCGGTCGACGAAGTCAGCGTGATCACGCTGCCGCCGCCTGCCGCCATCATCTGCGGGGCAAGCTGGCGCATCAGCCGCAGCGGCCCCCAGACGATCGCCTGCTGCTGTTCCCGGAAGACCGCCTCGGGCGTCGTCAGCAGGTCGCCTAGCCGGGGATCGGGCGGCTGGCTGGAGAGGACGACGACGTCGATGCCGCCGAACGCGTCCCAGGCCTCGGCCGCGAGGCGATCGATGTCCGCCTCGACAGTGAAGTCCGCGCCGACGGCTACGGCGCGCACGCCGGTCTCGCGCAGGTCCGCGAGCAATGGCGCCAGCTTCGTCCGGGTGCGGGTGGTCAGGACGAGATCGGCACCCTCGGCGGCGAAGGCGCGGGCAAGATCGGAGCCGAGCAATCCGCCCGCCCCGGTCATCAGAGCGCGCTTTCCCGTCAGTCGTCCCATTGTGTCGATCGTCCCCGCCTGTCGCCGCCAGTCTGCAGGCCACCCGCCTGCTTGGCAAGCGGCCAGCGGCTTCAATAGAGCAGCGGCAGGCCGATATGGCGTTCCCAGATGCGGTCGCGATGCTCGATCAGGATCGGGTCGACCGCCGCGCGCATTTCCGGCGACATCGAGGTGAACAGGTGCTCGAGATGCGGCGAGAGCGCGCAGTGTTCGGGCGGCAGCCGCTGGACCAGCAGCGAGAAGCAGGCCCAGTGCACGTCGCAGGCGCTGAGACGGCCGCCGACGAGATAGTCGGAGCCGGCCATGCGCTGGCGGTGCAGCTGCATCGACAGCCCGTGGAGAATGCCGATCACGCGCGCCGCGGCATCTTGCACGGTATCGCGCAGGACGCCGTACTCGCGCACGATGACATCGAGCGGCGAATGCGGGTCCGGCGGCGGGGCGGCAGCCATCATCGTCACGCGCCGCGACCAGCCGAAGCCGCCCTGGCCGCAGATCTCCGCCGAGAAGCCGACGGCCAGCGCGCGCTCGATCGGATCGTCGGGCAGGAGCGAGGGCCCGCTTCCCAGCCGCTCGGCCAGCACCAGGATATCGAGCCAGTTGTCGACCGCCGGCTCGTCCTCGTAGACCGCGACCGGCGCATTGCGGCGCCCGGTCCAGGCGACCAGCTCGCGGTTCTCTGCGCCCATTTCCTGCGCCACCGGCACGTAGGGCACCTTGCGGAGGTCGAACAGCGCGCGAGCGGAAATGCTCCAGGCCCCAGGCGTGCCGGCGCCCAGGGCAAGGCGCAGGCCGGGCATGGAGCGGGCCTCGGCGACAGACAGGTATTTCATGGGTTGCTCTCCTTTTGGGCCGGCATCGGATGTTTTCCGCGCAGGATCAAGAGACCTGCAGGATCGATCCTCCCCTGGAAGGGGAGGTGGCAGCGCCCAGCGCCGACGGAGGGGTGTCACCGCCGGCGAGGACACCCTCCACCGCCCGCTGCGGCGGAGCATCCTGGGGCTTTCAGCTTACCACCACCCGCACCCGCGCGATGTTCTGCACCCGGGCGTAGGGCGTGGCCATGTCACCGTCGCGCTGGGCGGCGACGCGCAGGACGGCGTAGTGGGTGCCGGGGCGGTCGTAGGCGTGAGTGGCGGCCAGGGTCACCCGGTCTTCCGCCTCGGCGAGCGGCTCGGCAACCGGGAAATCGCCCGTCGCCTCGAAATCCCACTCGGCGGCAACGATCTTGCCCATGCCCGGCGGCACTTCGATCGTGGCGGCGAAGGCGACCGGCTCGCCGACCCTGGCCTCGGCCCGCAGTCCCCCGTTCGCCGTCAGCGTGACGACCGGTTGCACGCCCTTGCGCTCGGCCGCCGAAGCGGGGACCAGGACCTGGGTGTCCTCGACGCGATAGGCGGTCTCCGAGGGCTTCACCCCCTTCTCCACCCAGGCGGCGACGTCGCGCAGCGCCTGCTGCAGCGCGCCGCCGAAGCTGACGACATGGGCGCGCTGCTGGGCAGTCAGCGGGTTCTCGTGGTGGGCATTGTCGACGAACCACAGCGCGAAATTATCGTCGAAGTCCGCGCCCAGCGACCGCTTGGCGGCCGAGCGGTACCAGTCGGCCTGCCAGGGGAAGGAATCGATGTCCATCAGCGCGGCCAGAGCCAGCACCTTGCCGTTGACCTTGCCTTCGAGAGTCGATCCGGCGGCATTGGCGGTCCCCGTCGGGCCGACCAGCACGCCGCGCTGCGGATAGATCGGTTGCCCGGCGGCGTCGCGGAACTGGTCCCAGCCGTAGTATTCCTTCCCCGGCGGCACCTGGTGGCGGTGGTAGGTCTGCAGCGCCAGCGCCCAGCTGTTGTCGACGCTCACCCGATCGCCGGGACGCAACGCCCCGACGACCGCGGGGTCGAGCACGGCGATCAGCCGGATCGCCTTGCCCTGGGTCGCGGCGATCGGCAGCGTCGCCCCGGCGGCGGCGCCGCTCTCCACGACGAGGTGGCCGTCGGTGCCGTCGCGGTGCGGGGTATCGGCCAGCTCGACCACCCAGGGCGGGCCTTCGCCGATCACGGCGATCGTGGTGTCGAAGCGGAAGCGGTCCTTGCCGATCGCCGAGGCGGGGTCGGTGCCGAGATAGCCGGGCTGCGACCAGAAATCGTCGACATAGCCCGGGTCCATCATCGGGATCATGCCCGAGATGTTGGCGAAATAGCCGCTGTCGAGCGTCGCGTGGCGATACCAGCCGCGCAGCGGGTAGCCCATCCGCGAGACCTCGCGCAGCGCCGCCGCTTCCTCCTCGTTCAGATCGGCAAAGGGATCGCCGCTGCCGCCGACGTCGAGCGCATCGGCGATGCCGGGGAAGCGGTCGCGCTGGCGCAGCACGCGCAGGGCATGCATGCGGACCGTGAACATGCTGGGGATCGCATGGTTGCAGCCGGGCACGAAAGGCACGAAGCCGTCCCAGACGCCGCTGGTGTTCTCCGCCGCGCCCATCGTCTGGTAGGCGCCGCCGCTGCCGCCGAACAGGTAGCCGAAGGGCCGGTGCTCGCCGTAAATCCCGGCCGCGACCCGGCGCGAGAATTTCGCCGCTGCCGCATTGACCCGGTAGGCGGCGATCGCCGGATCGGCCCCCGGCGTGCGGAACGACGCGCCGTTGTTGGTCTGGACGTAGTAGGCGCCGCTTTCGACGGTGAACCCGAGATCGCCGACCGCCACTTCGAACTGGATCGGGAACGGCCCGATGTCCGAACTGATCGCCATCGGGTAGGTGTTGTGGAAGAAGCGGCCCTGGTACTGCTCCGGCGGCGGGAAATAGAACGAGAACCGCGCATGGGTGCCCTTGAAGCCGCCGCTGACGTAGCGATGCGGCACCGGCTCGCTGCGCTGTTCGTCGATGTCGACGAAGGGCTCGCTGAAGTCGGGATCGACCGAATCGGCAGTGACGCGCACGGCGGGTTCGACAATGGTCATGGGGCCTCTCCCTTCGGCTTTTTTGTCGGGTCTATGTTTCCAACTGTTAACATGGTTACGGCGAGGATTGTCAATCGGATTGGACCCGATGGGCAACAGCTCCAGCTCCTCGCCGTTCCGGGGAGGTTCTGGTCGCTTCTCGAGGCAAGGGCATTGCAACGGCGCGCCTGGATCACGATCTACACGCTGTTACTCTCCAGCCAGCGCGAGGCGAGCCCGCACCTTGTTCCCAGTTCGAAAGTCCAGCCTGCTGGCAGGCGCGCTTGCGCTGCTGCTGTCCGCCTGCAGCCCCGGGGGCCCCGCCGTCTCCGACGCCGACCGCCGGGTCGCGGCCGAGGAGCATCCCAAGATCCTGGCCGAGTTCGGCGGCAGCTACGACGGCCGGGCGGCGGGCTATCTGTCCGATGTCGGCGAAAAGGTGGCCAAGGCCGCGGGCCTGGGCGGCAAGTGCCACTTCACCCTGGTCAATACCGACGTGGTCAACGCCTTCGCCGTGCCCGGCTGCTACATCTACCTGACGCGCGGCCTCATGGGGCTCGTCAACAGCGAGGACGAGCTCGCCTCGGTGCTGGCGCACGAGCTCGGGCACATCGTCGCCAACCACGGCAATGCCCAGCGCCGGCAATCGGTGCTGAGCCAGCTGGGCGTCATGGCGATCGAGGCGATCACCGGATCGAACAAGCTGGCGCGGCTGGCCGGTGCGGCGGCCGGGCTCAATGCCCTGCGCTATTCGCGCGAGCACGAGTACGAGGCCGACGACCTCGGCCTCTCCTATCTGCGCAAGGCCGGCTACGATCCCTATGCCGCGCCCGAGATGCTGCAGTCGCTGCAGTCCTACCAGGACTTCCTGACCAGCGCGGCCGGCGGCGAAGCCGATGCCAATACCATTCCCGAGTGGGCGCTGACCCACCCCCTCACCCGCAACCGCATCGTCCGGTCGGAGGAGGCGGCCGAGCGATCGGGCGTCAAGCAGGGCGAGCATCCCGAGCTCGAGGCCGCCTACCTCGGCCATGTCGACGGCCTGCTGTTCGGCGACGACCCGCAGCAGGGCTTCGTCCTGGGCCGCAGCTTCTCGCATCCGCAGATGCGGATCGCCTTCGAGGCGCCGACCGGCTTCACCCTGACCAACAGCCCGCAGGCGGTCCTGATCGAAGGGCCCAACGGCACCCGCGGCGAATTCGGCGGCGCGCATGGCAGACGCATGGGCCCCGACGCCTATGCCGAAGCCCTGCTCAAGAGCCTGGTCCGCGATACTCCGGCGCGCGTGCTCTCGGCGCGGCGGGGCGCGGTCAACGGCGCGCAGGCCTTCATGGTCCAGGCGACGATCGAGACCGGCAAGGGCGTGGTCCCGATCTCGCTGGCGACCTATGCCCGCGGCAACGGCGAGCTCTACCACTTCCTGATGGTCTCGCAGCCCGGCACCGAGGCGCAGCAGGGCATCGCCTCGCTGTTCGGATCGTTCCGCTTCCTCGACGCGGCGCAGACGGCCCGGCTCAAGCCGCGCAATATCCGGGTCGCGCAGGTCAGGCCCGGCGACACGCTGCAGAGCCTCGCCGCCCGGATGGCGGCGGACCGCCCGGTCGAGATGCTGCTGATGCTCAACGGGCGCAGCGCGGCGCAGGGCATCAGGCCCGGCGAGCGGCTGAAGCTGGTCGAGTTCGCGCCCGGCTGAGCCCCGGCCCAGCGGGTTCAGCCCGGCAGGGCGCCGCGCCGTTCGGCGACGAGCTGCCAGATGGCGATGAACAGCGCCGCGATCATCGGCCCGACGATCACGCCGTTGAGGCCGAAGATCTCGAGCCCGGCCAGCGTCGCGATCAGCACCACGAAGTCGGGCATGCGGGTGTCCTTGCCGACCAGGATCGGCCGCAGCAGGTTGTCGATCATGCCGATCACGAAGATGCCGCAGCCGGTCAGCACCGCGCCTTCCCAGATCGATCCCGTGGCCAGCAGGTAGATCGCCACCGGCACCCAGACGATGCCCGTCCCCACCGCCGGCACCAGCGAGAAGAAGCCCATCAGCAGGCCCCACAGCAGCGCGCCTTCGACTCCCAGCACCCAGAAGATCACGCCGCCGACGATGCCCTGGAGCACGGCGACGACGACCGTGCCCTTCATCGTCGCGCGGACGACGACGACGAAATGGTCGATCAGTTCGTCGCGCAGGTCGGGCCGCAGCGGCACTGCCCGCATGATCCGCGGGCCCAGCGTATCGCCGTCGCGCAGCAGGAAGAAGGTCAGGTAGAGCATCACGCCCAGCGCCGCGAGGAAGCTCAGCGCGCCCTGGCCGAACAGCAGCGCACGCGAGGCGATGTTCTGCAGCCAGGTGGCGATGCTGGAGCCGATCATGCGGCGGACTGCTTCGAAATCGGTGAGGCCGGTGCTGTCGAGCGCCGATCGTGCCCAGTCGGGCAGCGCGCCGCGGAAGTTCTCGAAGATCGAGACGATGTCCATCTTGCCCGCTTGCATCTGGCCGTAGATCGCCGTCGCTTCCTGCACCAGGCTGATGCCCAGCAGCAGCGCCGGGACGATGACCAGCGCCAGGATCGTCAGCAGCGTCAGCACCGCTGCCAGGTTGCGCCGGCCCTTGAACCGGGCGAGCAGCCGGTCGTGGACCGGCGAGAACACGATCGCCGCGACCACGCCCCACAGGATCGCGCCGAAATAGGGGGTCAGCAGCCAGAAGAAGGCGATCGTGACGATGACCAGGACGACGAGGAAGCCCCCGTCGTCCATCTGCTTGCCGCGTGATTCCCGCCCGTCCATGGTCGCTGTCTCGCATCAATCGGCCGGCAAATCCATCGCCTGTTTCGCATGCTTTCCCTTGCAATGCCGGCCAATTCCGCTAAGGGCCCCGTCTTCCGCGTCGGTCCCCTCGCTTGTCGAGGCACGGGGCGGAGCCAAGAAAGCCGGAGGGGCCCCGCAATCCCGCGGATCAGCCAGCGATCGGTTGGACTAGAGAAAGGCTACGCATGCCGTTGTACGAGCATGTTTTCCTGGCGCGCCAGGATCTGAGCCAGGCGCAGGTCGATGCGCTGGCCGCCACCGCCACCGAGATCGTCGAGGGCAACCAGGGCAAGGTCACCAAGACCGAGACCTGGGGACTCAAGAATCTCGCCTACAAGATCAAGCGCAACCGCAAGGCGCACTTCGTTCTGCTCAACATCGAGGCCCCGGCCGGCACTGTCGCCGAGCTCGAGCGCCAGACGGCGATCAACGAAGACGTCATCCGCTACATGACCGTCCGCGTCGACGAGCATGAAGGCGGTCCGTCGGTGCAGATGCGCAAGAGCGACCGCGAACGCCGCGGCCGCCGCGAACGCGAGGAGGCCTGAGCCATGAGCCGTGCATTTTTCCGGCGCCGCAAGTCGTGCCCCTTCTCGGCGAAGAACGCCCCGAAGATCGACTACAAGGACGTTCGTCTGCTCCAGGGCTTCATGTCCGAGCGCGGCAAGATCGTGCCGAGCCGCATCACCGCCGTTTCCGCCAAGAAGCAGCGTGAACTCAGCCAGGCGATCAAGCGCGCCCGTCACCTGGGCCTCTTGCCCTACATCGTGAAGTAAGGAGGGCCGGGACCATGGAAATCATCCTCCTCGAGCGTATCGAGAAGCTCGGCACCATCGGCGACGTCGTCAACGTCAAGGACGGCTACGCGCGCAACTACCTGCTGCCGAACAAGAAGGCGCTGCGCGCCAACGACGCCAACCGCAAGGTCTTCGAAGCCAACCGCGCGAAGATCGAGGCCGACAACGCCGCGCGCCGCACCGACGCCGAGAAGCACTCGCAAAACGTCGACGGCAAGAGCGTGGTGCTGATCCGCGCTTCGTCGAACTCGGGCCAGCTCTACGGCTCGGTCTCGGTGCGCGACATCGTCGACGCGCTCAATGCCGACGGCGCCAATGTCGGCAAGTCGATGATCGTGCTCGAGCGCCCGATCAAGACGATCGGCGTCTTCGACGTCCGCGTCTCGCTGCACCCCGAAGTCTCGGTCACCATCAAGGTGAACGTCGCCCGTTCGCCCGACGAAGCCGACCTGCAGGCGCAGGGCGTCGACGTGATGGCCGCGATGTTCGAACAGGAGACCTCGGGCTTCATCGAGGCTTTCGACCCGAACGCCGAGCCCGGCGAACTTCCGGCCGGCGAGGAAGCCGCGACGGAAGCCAAGGAAGAAGGCGCGGCCTGAGCCGCCGCTTTCGACCAGTTTCCCACCCAGCCCCCCCTGCTCCCCGGCGCAAGCCGGGGCCGCGGGAGGCTGGGCAGGGCTTCTGAAGGGCGCTCGCTACAACCTCTCCTCCGCAACCTGCTGAGGCCCCGGCCTGCGCCGGGGAGCAGGAAGAAGGGGAAGGTCTGTCTTTTTGAGCCGGCCTGATCTATCTTCCCGGCGATGGCATCCACCGCATCGATCATCGCCGACCTTGCCCGCATCTACGACCTCGCCGTCGCCACGCTCCGCTCCGACATCGCCGCATTCACGCGCGACGGCACGCTGCCGCCGGCCTCGCGGACCAGCGACAGCGCCTGGTGCTATCCCGAGCTGCGCATCCGCTATGCCGGGCGCGAGAACCGGCCGGACGTCACCCGCGCCTTCGGGCGGTTGAGCCGCGGCGGCACTTACGCCTGCACGATCACCCGCCCTGCCCTGTTCGCCGATTACCTCGCCGAGCAGCTCGACCTGCTGACCGCCGACTACGAGATCGAGGTGCAGGCCGCCCGCTCGCAGCAGCAGATCCCCTTTCCCTACGTGGTCGATGCCAGCACCGAGCTCGGCAGCATCAGCCCCAACGAGCTGGCGCTGCACTTCCCCGCGCCCGAGCTGGCCCACATCGGCGACGAGCTGGCCGACGGCATCCACTTCCACGGCCCCGACGAGCCCGCTCCGCTCGCGCTGTTCGACGGCCTGCGCACCGACTTCAGCCTGGCCCGCCTCGCCCACTACACCGGCACCAGCCCCGACCATTTCCAGCGCTTCGTGCTGTTCACCAACTACCACCGCTATGTCGACGAATTCGTCGACTGGGCCGGGCGCCAGCTCGGCAGCGGCGGCTATGCGGCGCTGGCGGGGGCGGGCGGGCTCTACCTCGAGCAGGCGACCGACAATGCCCGCGAGCGCCTTTCCGACACCGCCTGGCGGCGCCACCAGATGCCGGCCTATCACCTCGTCGCTCCGGGCCGCGACGGGATCTCGCTGGTCAACATCGGCGTCGGCCCGTCGAACGCCAAGACGATCTGCGACCATCTCGCCGTGCTGCGGCCCGAGGCCTGGCTGATGATCGGCCATTGCGGCGGCCTGCGCGATACCCAGCGGATCGGCGACTACGTGCTTGCCCACGCCTACCTGCGCGACGATCACGTGCTCGACCCGGTGCTGCCGCCGGAAATCCCGATCCCGGCCATCGCCGAGGTGCAATTGGCACTGGCCAGGGCGGCGGAGATCGTCAGCGGCACCGGCGGCATGGACCTCAAGAAGCGGATGCGCACCGGCACCGTGGTCACCACCGACGACCGCAACTGGGAACTGCGCTATACCCATTCGGCGCACCGCTTCAGCCAGTCGCGCGCCGTCGCCATCGACATGGAAAGCGCGACCATCGCCGCCCAGGGCTACCGCTTCCGCGTGCCCTACGGCACTTTGCTCTGCGTCTCGGACAAGCCGCTGCACGGCGAGATCAAGCTGCCCGGCCAGGCCAACCGCTTCTACGAGCAGGCCATCGCCTCGCACCTCGAGATCGGCGTCGTCGCCTGCGACCTGCTGCGGGCCGAGGGGGCAAGGCTCCACAGCCGCAAGCTGCGCGCCTTCAACGAGCCGCCGTTCCGCTAGTTCACCCGGATTTAACGCCTGCTGGGGCATGTGCTCGGGACGAGAACTCGAGGATTGCCGCATGCCGATCGCAGACAAGGACAGCTTCCGGCCCACGCCCAACTTCCGCGGCAAGCGGCAGCAGAAGCTCGTGCGGGTGCAGCTCTACAATGCGCAAGGCATGCTGCAGGACATCATGGTCAAGGACATCTCGGCCCGCGGCCTCAGCGCCGTCGCGCGCGAATGCCCGCCCGGCCGGGGCGAAGTGGTGACCGTCCAGCTGCCCGACAAGACCACGCTGTGGGGCATCGTCCGCTGGGTCGACGCGCTGCAGTTCGGCATCGAGTTCGACGTCTCGTCGCGCTACGAGGACGTCCCCACCGCCGGCCTGCTCGACTCCCCCGCCCGCATCTACTGACCGGCCGCAGGGGGCTTGCCCCCGGCCGCGTCAGCCTCGATAGTTCGTCGGCGAAGGGAGAGAGCCATGGACGACATCGAGGAAATCAAGAAGCTCAAGGCGCGCTATTTCCGCTCGCTCGACAGCAAGGACTGGGACACCTACGCCGGCGTCTTCGCCGAGGACTGCGTCGTCGACCTGCGCACCGCCGGCGGCGAGCTCTACCAGGGCCGCGAAGCGTTCGCCGCCTATGCCCGCTCGCTGACGCTGGTCCAGAGCGTCCACCACGGCCACATGCCCGAGATCGAGCTCACCGGCGAAACCACGGCAAGCGGCGTCTGGGTGCTGGAGGACTACAACTTCTGGGAAGACGGCACCCAGAACCACGGCTGGGGCCACTACCTCGAGACCTACGAGAAGCGCGACGGCCGCTGGTACATCAAGACCATGGCCCTCTCCTACCTGCGCATCGACCGCGACTGCCCCCAGCCGGTGCTGCTGGCCGGGGTCGAGAAGACGGGGCATTTGCGGGGACTGCGCCCCGCGGGGTGATTGCAGGGAATCCTCCCCACACGGGGGAGGTGGCATTCGCGTAGCGAATGACGGAGGGGTGTCAGCGTTCGATCGGAGGGGGACACCCCTCCACCACCGGCTGCGCCGGCGGTCCCCCTCCCCCTATGGGGGAGGATCTTAAGCAGGCACAGCTCAACCCCCGCTGGCG
>CAUJJI010000154.1 GCA_963205265.1 Pseudomonadota bacterium | reverse complement strand
CGGTCGCGGCGCGGCGCGCTGGTGCGCGATCGGCATCGCCAACCCGGTGGTCGGCGACCAGGTACGCATGACCAACCACCATTGGTCGTTCTCGATCGAAGCGGTGCGGCAACTGCTGGGGCTGGAGCGCTTTCTCGTCATCAACGACTTCACGGCACTGGCGCTGTCGCTGCCGGCGCTGGCGCCGGACGAGGTGCGCCAGGTTGGCGCCGGCATCGCGGTGCCTGGCGCGCCCGTCGGCCTGCTGGGGCCTGGCACGGGGCTCGGCGTGTCGGGCTTGCTGCCAGCGCGCGGAATCCAGCGGGCGATCCCGATCAACGGCGAGGGAGGGCACGTGACACTGGCGGCCACCGACGCCCTCGAGGAGTCGGTGATCCGTCGCCTGCGCGAGCGATTCGGCCACGCCTCGGCCGAGCGGGCGCTGTCGGGCCCGGGGCTGGTCAATCTCTACGTCGCCGTGTGCGATGTCCACGGCGTGGCCGCGCAGCCGCTGGAGGCCGCCGACGTCTCCGCGCGCGCCGCCACCGGCGAAGACGCGCACTGCGTGCAGGCGATCGAACTGTTCTTCGGCTTTCTCGGCAACGTGGCCGGCAACCTGGCCTTGTCGCTGGGCGCGCGCGGCGGCGTCTACATTGGCGGGGGCATCGTCCCGCGCCTGGGCAACGCGATCGACCATTCGCGATTTCGCGAGCGTTTCGAAGCCAAGGGACGATTCGCCGGCTACCTGCAGGCCATTCCCACGCTCGTCGTGCAGGCCCGCGTGTCGCCGGCCTTGCTGGGTGCGGCGCGGGCACTCGACGATCTCTGAACCACGGCCGCCAGGAGCGGCACAGAAAGGCATCCAGCCATGCGGCAACCCGTTCGCCCGACCTCTTCAGCATGGATCGCATTGCTGACGGCGGCCTGCCTGAGCGCCGTGGCCGCGCCGGCACGAGCCGGTGTCATGGACTTCCTGTTTGGGGCCTCTGAAAAGTCCGCCGACGCCGCAAAGCCGGACGCCCGCCGCCGCAGCTGGCCAGTGCACGACTTCACCGCCATCCGGCTCGTGCCGCGCGAGCCGGGATCGGCGCCGAACCAGCATCCCGTCCAGGTGGAAGCCGAGGCGCTGCGGCAGCAACTCGCCCAGGTGCGCTTCGTCGTCGGTTCAGGCGCCCAGGCGCTGTTCGCGGCCGACGAACTCGGCGACCTGATCGAGCCGCTGATCGAGGCTTTCGGCAACGCCACGCCTGATGACGACCTGCTGCTGCTGAGCACCTCGCGCCGCGGTGGCGGCCTGCTGTCGCAGCCGCTGGGCATCACGGCGCGGTTGTTCGTTCAGGGCGGCCAGTTGCAACTGCTGGTCAACGACGCGCGCTACGAGTTCTTCAACGAATACAAGGGAACGGGCAAACCGCCGCAGTTCACTTTCGGATCGCGCGGCAAGGCGGGCCAGGTTGTGCTGCGGAGTGCCTCGGGCACGAATGCGCGCCCGGACTGGCTTGCCCTGCCGACGACCTTGCCAGCAGCCACTGCGGTCGCTGCGCCGGCGGCGCCCGTGGCTGTCACGCCGAAGGTCGTCGCGCCGGGACCGGCCGCCACGGCAGTCGCGCCGCAGCCGGCACTTCGTCCGCGCGACCCGGGCTTTGCCGAGGAGGTCGAGCAGCGCCTGGTCACGCTGAAGAGGCTGCGCGAGCGCGGCCTGATCAGCGAAGAGGAGTACCAGCAAAAGCGCCGCGAGATCCTGCAGGCGCTCTGAGGCTGCGCTCCGGCTCAGGCGTTTCCCGAACCCGCCATCACCTGGCTGAAGCCGCCGTCCACGTAGGTGATCTCGGCGCTCACGCCGGCCGCCAGGTCCGACAGCAGGAAAGCGGCGACGTTGCCGACGTCCTCGATCGTCACGGCGCGGCGGATCGGCGCCATCGCGGCGAAGTCCGTCAGCAGCTTGCCGAAGTCCTTGATGCCCGAGGCCGCCAGCGTCTTGATCGGGCCGGCCGACAGGCCGTTCACCCGGATGCCCCTGGCGCCCAGGCTGTGCGCCAGGTAGCGCACGCTCGATTCGAGCGAGGCCTTGGCCAGGCCCATGGTGTTGTAGTTGGGCACGTAGCGAACGGCACCCAGATAGCTCAGCGTGAGAAGTGACGAGCCCGTGCGCAGCCGCGGCAGCGCAGCCTTGGCCATGGCCGGGAAGCTGTAGGCCGAAATGTCGTGGGCGATGCGGAAGTTCTCGCGCGTCAGCCCGTCGAGGAAGTCGCCGCCGATCGCCTCGCGCGGCGCATAGCCGATGGAGTGAACGAAGCCGTCGAACTCCGGCCAGGCCTCGCCGAGGCCGGTGAAGAGCGCCTCGATCTGCGCGTCGTCGCCGACATCGCAGTCGAAGGTCAGCGTGGAGCCGAACTCGGCGGCGAACTCCGCGATGCGCTCCTTGAATCGTTCTCCCTGGTAGCTGAAGGCCAGTTCGGCCCCCTCGCGATGGCAGGCGCGGGCGATGCCGTAGGCGATCGAGCGGTTGTTGAGCAAGCCGGTGATGAGAAGGCGCTTGCCGGCAAGAAAGCCCATGGGGTCTCCGCACTGTGGTTCGAGGGGCCGGATTTTGGCATGGGCAGGGCCTCCTCCCGGGCCCCTTGACAGGGCAACGGCTTGCCTGTACCTCGAGCCCGCGCTACAATCTGCCGTTTCCTAGAAAGCTGCGTGGGCGGATTCTTCCAGCCCATTTTTTTTGCTTGAACGTTTTTCAACGACGATTGATCTGCGGAATTGATGCGGACTATTTGGCAAAGGTTGATGCCCCTGTGACGAGTTGGCAAGGCGCTGTCGAACGCACCGTGACCGGTCTGGGCTACGAGCTCGTGGATACCGAGCGAACTGCCGGCGGGTTGCTGCGCGTCTACATCGACCGTGTCGCCGGTGATCCGAACGGCGAGTTCATCGTTGTCGAGGATTGCGAGAAGGTCACGCGGCAACTGCAGCACGTGCTCGAAGTCGAGAACTGCTCGTACACGCGGCTCGAAGTCTCGTCGCCCGGGTTGGATCGGCCGCTGAAGCGTCCCGCCGACTTTGCCCGGTTCGCCGGCGAGCAGATCGACCTGACGCTGAAGCTTGCCTTTCAAGGCCGCAAGAAGTACAGCGGCGTCCTGCAGGCGCGACCCGAAGGCGAGGGCGAGGGCTGGCGCATCGTCTTCAACGACGGCAAGACGGATCAGGCATTGGATTTTTCACTCGACGAAGTGCGCGAGGCCCGGCTGGTGCCGGTGGTCGACTTCAAGGGGCGCCGTTTCGCGCCCGTGCAGTCGCCCGCCGACACGCCGGTCCCCGGACAAGAGGTTGACGGAGGTCGTGAGCGATGAACCGCGAATTGTTGATGCTGGTGGATGCCATCTCGCGCGAGAAAAGCGTGGATCGCGAGGTCGTGTTCGGTGCGGTCGAGGCCGCACTCGCCTCGGCGTCGAAGAAGCTGCACGGCGGCGAGGTCGACATGCGCGTGTCGGTCGACCGCGAGAGCGGCGAATACGAGACTTTCCGCCGCTGGCACGTGGTGCCGGATGAAGCCGGCCTGCAGCTGCCCGACTCCGAGATCCTGCTGTTCGAGGCGCTGGAGCAGATCCCCGACATCGAGGTCGACGACTACATCGAGGAAGCGATCGACTCGGTGCCGATCGGCCGCATCGGTGCGCAGGCAGCCAAGCAGGTCATCCTGCAGAAGATCCGCGATGCCGAGCGCGAGCAGCTGCTCAACGACTTCCTGTCGCGCGGCGACAAGATCTTCGTGGGCACGGTCAAGCGGCTGGACAAGGGCGACATCGTCGTCGAGTCGGGCCGTGTCGAGGGCCGGCTGCGCCGCAACGAGATGAT
>CAUJJI010000153.1 GCA_963205265.1 Pseudomonadota bacterium | reverse complement strand
CGTCAGCGCCGAGTTCCACCGTATCAGCGCCTTTCTCGCTGCCGACCCCACCGACGTCGACGCGTTGGTCGCCGAATCGCTGGCAGTCGGCGCGCTCAACCTCAAGGTCATGGAACTGCTCGACGCCGCCAACACCGGCCGCTTCGGCCATCCGGAAGTCACCCAGGTCCGCATGACTCCGAAGGCAGGCAAGTGCCTCCTCGTCTCCGGCCACGACCTCGGCGATCTCGAGACCATCCTGCGCCAGACTGCGGGCAAGGGCATCAACGTCTATACCCATGGCGAAATGCTGCCCGCCAACGCCTATCCCGGGCTGAAGAAGTATCCGCACCTCGCCGGCAACTACGGCGGCGCCTGGCAGGACCAGCAGAAGGACTTCGACGCCTTCCCCGGCGCCATCGTCATGACTTCGAACTGCCTGATCAACCCCGAGATCAAGGGCTACGGCGATCGCATCTTCACCGCCGGCCCGGTCGGCTGGAACGGCATCCCGCATATCGCCGACCACGACTTCTCCCCCGCGATCGCCTGCGCGCTTGCCCAGCCGGGCTTTGCCGAGGACGCGCCCGAGCAGACCATCCCCGCCGGCTTTGCCCGCAACACCGTCCTCGGCGTCGCCGAGACGCTGCTGGACATGATCGGCAAGGGCGAGGTCAAGAACCTCTTCCTGATCGGCGGCTGCGACGGGGCCCGCCCCGGGCGCAACTACTTCCACGACCTCGCCGTGGCGACGCCCAGGGACAGCCTGGTGCTGACGCTGGGCTGCGGCAAGTTCCGCTTCAATCGCGAGGACATGGGCGAGATCAACGGCATCCCGCGAGTGCTCGACATCGGCCAGTGCAACGACGCCTATTCGGCGATCAAGATCGCGGTGGCAGTTGCCGATGCGCTCGGCGTAGGGGTCAACGACCTGCCGCTGCACTATGCCATCAGCTGGTTCGAGCAGAAGGCCACGGCCGTGCTGCTGACCATGCTCCACCTCGGCATCCGGCGGATCCACCTCGGGCCCACGCTGCCGCAGTTCCTCACGCCGGAAGTGCTGCAGGTCCTGGTGGACACCTTCGATATCCGGCCGACCGGCGACCCTCAGGCCGACCTGGCCGGAATGCTGCAAGCCGCCTGAAAGGCTTCAGCTCCCTGCCCTGCGCACGATACCCCATGATCGTGCGCAGGGCATTCTTTTGCCTCCCCAACCCGCGAGCAGTCGGCGATCGGCTCGTCACCCTTCGGGCTTGAAGCCCGGAGCGCGGAATATCTCCCGACCGCGGCGATAGACGATCAGCTTCTGCAGCGTCACCGGGTGGAAGAAGGCCTCGATTGCCTGCCCGCTCTCGGTCCGGGCATAGACTTCGTAGCAGTCGCCCTCGACCTGGGCTTTCTGGACGGTCCAGCCTTCGAGGAAGGCCTGCTTGTGAACCTGCTTCAGCGGCTTCCACTTGTCCTGCGGGCCGGCGTTGCAGCGCACGTTGCCGTCGGCGTGAGCGGCAGGGGCGGCGAGCAGGGCGAGGGCAGGGGCCAGGGCCAGGAGGGACAGGCGGGCGATAGGCATCAGGTCGTGCTCCTTGCGAGATTGCGCCCCCTGCCGCGGCTGTGCCGGCGCAGGGCCCAGGCGATCACTAGCGGGGCGAGGTGAACGGCGGCTGGCTGCCAGTGCCAGTCGAGCAACAGCCAGTGGACGAGGCCCAGCGCGAAGGCCGCATAGACCAGCCGCTGCAGCGCCTTCCAGCGGCGGCCGAGCGCGCGCATCGCGGCGTCGAAGCTCACTGCGGCAGGCGGGACCATCAGCGCCAGGGCGAGCCAGCCGGTCCAGATCGGCGGCAGCGCGAACTCGTCGACCATCGGGGCGAGCGCACCCATGTCGACGACGTAGAAGGCAAGGTGCAGCATGGCATAGGCGAAAGCCGCGACGCCGAGGTTGCGGCGGATCGCCAGCCAGCCGCGCAGGAAGCGGTTGGCGCCGAAGAATTCCGCCAGCGGCCCCGGCAGCAGCGCGAGCAGCATCAGCCGCACCGACAGCTCTCCGCTCGGGTGGAGCAGGTCCATGGCCGGCGTCGTGCCGCGCATGAGGCCGGCCAGCATCAGCGCCGCGGGCACGGCGAGCAGCAGCCACAGCAAGGACCGGCCGGCTTTGCGTATCACTGGGCGCATCACCGGGCTTATCACCGGGCACATCAGGGGCGAGCCCAGCGGCGGATCAGGTTGTGGTAGACGTGGATCAGCCGGTCGATGTCGGGATCGTCCTTGGCGCGGCCTGCCGACAGCGCCTGGATCGACTGGTCGAGGTCGAACAGCATGGCGCGCGCTGCAGCGTCGGCCACGGCGCTCTGCATCCACATGATGGCGCAGACGCGCCGGCCGCGCGTCACCGGCGTCACCTGGTGCAGGCTCGACGAGGGATAGAGCACCATGTCGCCCGCGGCGAGCTTGACCGCCTGGCCGCCGTACTGCTCCTCGATCACCAGTTCGCCGCCGTCGTAGTCCTCCGGCTCGGAAAGGAAGACGGTGGCCGAGATGTCGCTGCGGATGGTGAGGTTGCTCGCGTCGTCGCGCATCAGCGCCGAATCGACATGGGTCCCATAGTGCCCGCCGTCCTGGTAGAGATTGAACACCGGCGGCCAGATCGTCTCCGCCAGCGAGGCCGAGACGAACAGGGCATTGGTGCCGAGCTTGCCGAGAATGCGGTTGCCCAGTTCCAGGGCAAGCGGATCGGCCCGGTCGAGCTGGAGATTCTGCTTGACCGCGACCGAGCGCGACCCGGCCGTCCGCGCGCCGTCGATCCAGCTCGCCGCGGCCAGCCGCTCGCGGAATTCCACGACCTCGCCGGCGTCGAGCAGGTTTTCGATGACGATCAGCATGGGCGGTCTCGCATTCGGTCCCCGGCCTTTTTGTACAGGATCAGAACTTGACGTTCACGGTCCCGGTTATCTGGCGGGCGTCGCCCTTGTACAGGAAGAAGCCGCCCTGGTAGACCGTGAGGTAATAGTCCTCGTCGGTGATGTTGTTGACGTTCAGGCGGAAGTCGATGTTCCGGTTGAACTTGTACTCCACGAAGACGTCGCCCACCGTATAGGCCGGCACAGGCCGCGAGTAGAAGGTGCTGCCGTTAGGATTGGTGCCCAGCGTCGGCGCCGTGTCGGGCTGGCCTCCGTAGCGCTTGCTCTTGTGCTTGACGGCGAAGCCCAGGGCGAAGTTCTCGGTCGGCTGGTAGCGGGTCATGAACTGCGCCTGGAACCTGGCGAAGTTCGAAAGCGTCTTGCCGACCCGGACCGGCGTGGCCGACCTGAGAACCTCGGCGTCCATCACCGTCACGCCGCCCTGCATCGACCATTCGGGGGTGATATTGCCGGCCAGGCCCAGCTCGAAGCCGCGCACGCGGTTCCTGGCGCTGTTGAAAGTCCCCGTCGCTTCGTAGCCGTTGCCTTCCATGACATCGTCCTTGGTCGTCTGGAAGACGGCGGCAGTGAGCAGGAACTTGTCGTCGAAGATGTTGAGCTTCGTGCCCAGCTCGACATTGACCGAGCGCTCTGGCTTGGCACCGGCGATCTCGCCGTCGAGGATGATGCAGCCGCCGTAGCCGCTGTTGGTGCCGACATCGGATTCGCCGCAGTTGACATCGGCCGAAGTCGCGACCGAGGCATAGACCATGCCGGCCTCGCCGATCTTGTAGGTCGCGCCGAAGTGGCCGTTGAGAAAAGTGTCCTTGTAGCCGTAGTCGGTGATGGCCAGCGTGTTGGTGTTCTGGATGCCGAGGTCGAAGTTGAAGTGATCGACGCGCAGGCCGGCGAAGACCGTCAGCTCGGGCGTGACGTCCAGCGTGTCCATGACGTAGCCCGAGATGGTCTCCATCTTCCAGTCCTGGTCCCACGGACCCTTCGTGATCTGCCGGCCGAGCAGGGTGTCGAGGCCGCTCACCACCTGCCCGGAGAGTCCGTACCCGCAGAAATTGTTGAACGCGGTGCCCGCGGCCGTGCCGGTGCGGCAGTTGAACGCGCCGCCGTTGGTTACCCGGTAGATGCCGTTCAGCACCTTGTGGTCGGTATATTCGGCGCCGATGATCAGGTCGTTCTCGCCGCCCAGCAGCTCGCTGTCGATGAACAGGTTGGTCTGGTTGGCGAAGTATTCGACGTCCTGCCAGCCCTGGTGGGTGGAGAAGGTGATCGTCGGATAGGCGCCGTTGGGATCGTTGCTCGATGTCGTCGCGCCGCGCGTGCCGGTGATGACGTAGCCGTTGTTCGAGCTGCCGTAGCGGGTCAGGTTGGTGATCCGCACATTGGGCGAGAAGCTGTACTTGAGCCGGCCGGTGACTGTGTCGACGTCGGATTTCAGGAAGTCCTGCTTCTGCGCGTAGACGGGCACCTCGACCGGCCTGAGGTTCGCGTCGAGATAGCCGGCGACGTCGGGATTGTCCTTCGCCCGCAGCCCGTAATAGTCGAGCGTGAAGCTGAAGTCCTCGCCGGGGGCATAGGTGCCGGAGACGGCGAGGCCCTTGCGCTCGCGGTCGGCGGGGCTGCGGTCGGGTATCCGCTGGTAGCTGTAGAGCGCATTGCCGCGCACGGCGAAGTTCTCGCCGGCGACGACGTTGACATCGGCGGTGGCGCGCACGAGGCGGTCGCTGCCGATGCCGACCGAACCCTTGATGAAGTCGTAGTCGGTCGTCGCCTGCTTGGTGATCGCGTTGACCGCGCCGCCCGCGGTGCCGCGCCCGGCGAAGCTGGAGTTGGGGCCCTTGGAGATCTCGATCTGGTCGACTGCGAAGCTCTCGCGGATGGTCATGCCCGGATCGCGCAGGCCGTCGACGAACACGTCGCTGCGAGCTTCCTGGCCGCGGATGATGTAGCGGTCGCCGAAGGCGTTGCCGTTCTCGCCGGTGCCGACGGTGACGCCGGGCTGCGCATCGAGGATGCGCACCATGTCGGTATAGCCCGACTCCTTGATCTGGGTCTCGGTGAGGACCGAGATCGTCTGCGGCAGCTCGGCGATCGGGCGAGTCAGGCGCTCGTCGCCCGACTTGCGCGCCTTGTAGGGCGCGCCGCGCTCGGCGTGCGGATTGACGTCGGCAGTCGCGTCCTCGATCTTCAGCGTCTCCAGCTCGACCTCGCCGCCGGTGTCCTGTGCCGAGGCCGGCAGCGCGGCGATCGCGGCGACAGCTCCGAGAGCCGCGGCCGCGCCTCGCTGGCGCAGGCTCATCGGACGCAGAATTCCGCGTTGTTTCGTCATCTGAATGTCTCCGTCAGCTTGTCTTGAGTGAATAGTCGATCGGCAGCGACAGGGTGATCGTGTCGCGCTTCATGGATGCCGGCATGCGCGGCAAGGGAGCGACCCGCTGGACCAGCTCGATCGTCGCCTGGTCGAGCAATGCGTGGCCGCTGGTGCGCTTGATCGCGACGCCCGAGACGTTGCCGTCGCGGTCGACCGTGAAGCGCACTGTGACGATGCCCTGCTGCATCGCCTTCTTGGCTTCCGCCGGATAGCGCTTCTTGCGGTTGAGATGGGCGCTGATCAGCGAGAAATAGTCGGCCTCCTGGGCGCGGGCGCGCGGATCGCTTCCCGGCGCTGCCGCGACCGGTCCGGCGGCGGCCGGCGCGGCCGGCGCGGGAGCCGCCTGGCGCACCGGGGGCGGCGGGGCAGGGGAGGGCAGGGTCACGGGGTCCTGCGGCATGGGTGCACGGACGGGCGGCACCTCGATCGGCGGCGTCACGGCCTGCGGCGGGACATGGTCGGGCTGCGGCCGGGCTAGGTCCTGGCTCGCCGCGACGGCGGGCGCGGTCTCGGGCGGCAGCTCGATCAGCACGACCGGTTCCGGAACCGGCGGTTCGCTTGCTGGCCCCCAGCCGAGGACCAGCGATCCGGCGGCGACATGGACAGCCAGCGCGAGGCCCGCCGCGGCGCTCCACCGGGCACGTTCTGCGGGGGCGATCGGCTCGGCGGTCATCGCGCCGCCCCTTCCGCCCCGACCAGCGCGACGTGGAGGTAGCCGGCAGAGCGCAGCGCGTTCATCGCCTGCATGATCCTGTCGTAAGTGATGGTCTTGTCGGCGCGCAGGAAGATGCGCTGCTCGCGGTCGGCATTGGTCGCAGCCTGGACGGCGGCGCCGATGCCGGCGTCGGAAACCGGCGTCTCGTTCACCGCCATCTGTCCGTCGGCGCGGATCGACAGGAAGACGGGCTTCTCGGGCTTGGGCGCCGGGGCCGCATTGGAGACCGGCAGGTCGACCTTGACGTCGACCGTGGCCAGCGGCGCGGCCACCATGAAGATGATCAGCAGCACCAGCATCACGTCGATGAACGGAGTGACGTTGATGTCGTGGTTGATCGGCAGGTCGTCGCTGCTGTCGGACAGGCGGATCGCCATCGCCTATCTCCCCGCGCCCGCAAACGCCACCGTTCCCCGGCTGAGGTCGCGGGAGACGAGGCGCAGCAGAGCCGCGGCGGTGTCCGAGACGAGCGCGCGATGGGCCGCGATCTCGCGGCTGAAGTGGTTGTAGATGACCACCGCCGGTATTGCCGCGACGAGGCCGAGCGCAGTCGCAAGCAGAGCCTCGGCGATGCCGGGGGCGACGACGGCGAGGTTGGTCGTCTGCTTCTCGGCGATGCCGATGAAGGCGTTCATGATCCCCCAGACGGTGCCCAGGAGCCCGACGAAGGGAGCCGTCGCGCCGATCGTGGCGAGGATGCTGATGCCCCGCGTCATGCGCCGGGCCACGGCGGCCTCGTGCCGTTCGAAGCGCGAGACCACGCGCTCCTTGATGCCGTCGGCGTCGGCGAGCGCGTCGGCGGAGAGGCTGAGTTCCGCCATGGCTTCCTCGACCAGCGGCGACCGTGCGAGCAGCGGATGCTCGCCGGCCTCGTCCAGCGAGCGCAGCCGCGCCGCCGCATCGCGGCTCTGCTGCTCGGCGGCGCGGGCCTTGCGCAGCTCGAGCGCCTTGGCGATGAAGATCGTCCAGGTGACCAGCGAGGCGATCAGCAGGCCGATCATCACCAGCTTCACCAGCCAGTCGGCCTGGGCGAACATGTCGCCGACCGACAGGCTGGCCGGGATCACCGGCGCCGGCACCGCCGCCATCGCCCCCTTTGCAGGCAAAATTCCGCCGCCGAACGCACCGACCAAAACCATCGCAAGCCCCCTGGCCGTCTTCACCAAAAACCCCTCCCAATCGTTAATGCGAGTGATTCGCGATTACGCATTGCGACTCATTCGCAGGATAGGGTTTTTAATGCAACTAATTTGCAACAGCGAATTTGATCTGGATCAAAAGGGCCGGACGGCGATGTGCGGGGCCCAAGATCCTCCCCCGTAGGGGGAGGTGGCATTCGCCTAGCGAATGACGGAGGGGTGTCAGCGTTGGATCGGAGGGGGACACCCCTCCACCACCGGCTGCGCTGGCGGTCCCCCTCCCCCTACGGGGGAGGATCTGGGATAGACCTCAACTCCTCGGGCGAATGCGGACGTCGCCGGGAGAGGAAACACACACGCACGGCCCGCGGGCCTCGTCGACGGAACTCCGGCCCAGATTACAGCGGTCCCGATTCGAGCCCGGAACGACGAGTGGGGCCGGGACGTCTCCAGCACGCGGGAATCCAATCCGGCGATCCGTGAGCGGAAAGGCTTGAGGCTGGAGCGGGTGAAGGGAATCGAACCCTCGTCGTAAGCTTGGGAAGCTTCTGCTCTACCATTGAGCTACACCCGCAAGCGCTTGAAAATAGGTTTTATTTTCCCGCGCGGTATCAGACGGTTCATAGCGCGATCGAAACGCCCCGGCTGATAGGTTCGCCGATTGCCACAACCACGGCGGTCTGGTCAACGTAGACGCGGCGAATTTGCGCGACATGGTCCAGGCGAACGCAGCGTGGCTGCTCGACTTAGGGGCCGGACCGTCGAAGCAAGCCGGACCACGACCGCGGCGCCCGGGCGCGGGCGCTATGCCGGGTCGGCGGTTTCATTCTCTCGGGCGGGATTGCCTGCCGCCTTGGCCGCCACGGCTTCCTTCGAGAACCCGGCGATGGCCTTGTAGCGCGCGGCGATGGCTTCGAGTTCGCCCTCGGCGAAAACCTCGCTGACGTCTTTGAAACCTTCGGGCGCGCGATCTTCGGCCATCTGCATGCAGACTTCCGGGCCATTGCCGCGATTGTTCAGCACGATCTGCGCCGTGGCGGGGAGGCGCTCGGCCTCGTAGGCCTTGAGAGCCGCGACCGGCTCGCCATGTGCCGCCAGCGCGCGGACCAGCGCGTCGGAATCGAGGATGCCCTGCGAGGCGCCGTTCGAGCCGATCGGGTATCGGGTGCGCCGCATCGCCGAGCAGGGTGGGTCTTGGCGTCGGTCTGGACCATCAGCACGGCGTTGTCGCGCACTTCGTCGGCCTGTTCGCGCGGCATGTCGAACCGATAGAACAGCAGGTCGACCGTCACTTTCGAGCCGATCTCGCCGACGAAATCGAACACCGGCTTGTCGGCCACCTCGGCCAGGTGCGCCGCGACCGAGGCGCGCGCGGGTTCGAGAATGTGATCGAGCGCGCGCTTGGTCATCGCCGACTGGATCAGCGCGCGGAGGCGATCGTGGCGCGGCGGGTCCGAGCTGCCGAGAGTCGAACCGGCGCGGCCGGGGAATTCGTCGATCAGGTTGCCCTGGGCCGAGCTGTAGGTGCGCCAGTTGGTCAGCGCGTTGAGGATGTCGTCGTAGCGCGAAAGCACCCACATGCCCGCTTCCTCGCTCCAGAAGCAGGGATATTCGTCGCGCAGCACCTTGTAGGCAGGGAAGGGATCGGCATCGAATGCGGGATCATAGGGGTCGAAACGGAAGCCCATGGCCAGGTCCTCTCCTTCGCTTGCGTCCGGCGCGCAGCACCGGCACTCTGGCCAGGCGCAGCGCGAAGCGTGAGGCTGCATTTTCGCAAATAATTGCATATTTCGATCAAAATGGTCTAGCATTGCGGCGCGATGGCGATCCGCCCTACATTCAGCCGGTTTTCGCTCTATGGCGAAGAAGATGGGGCGATTGCGCCGGAATTCATCCATATCGAGCCGATTTCCGCACGCTCGCGGCGCTATGAAGGGACCATCGCGCCGCACACCCATTCTGGCATTTTTCAGTTCATCCTCCTCGAACGCGGAAGCGGCTGGCTGCAAGCCGACGGGCGCGCCGCAAGGCGTGCGCCGGGCGCGCTGGTCGCGATCCCCAGCGGTTGCATCCACGCCTTCGATTTCGCCGAGGACGCCGAAGGCTGGGTGCTGTCGATCGCTTCGGCGCTGCTCGGCGAGCTGCGCATCGGCACCCGCCCGACCCGGGGCGGTCCGGCGCTAGGCGATGCGCTTTTGCTCGCCGGCGCGCCCGATCCCCAGGCGGCGCGGCGGCTCTCGTGGCTCCTGGGCGAGATGGCCGACGATTTCGCGCGGCACGGCGCGCACCGGCTTTCCGACGCGATGCTCGCCGCCCTGACATGGCTGGTCGCGCTGGCCGGCGACGTGCTCGAACCCGCCAGATCGGCGCGCGCGGCAAGCGGCACTGCGGCGCGGCGCGAACAGCTGGTCCAGCGCTTCCGCGCGCTTGTCGAACTGCATTTCCGCGAGGACTGGCCAGTGCCGCGCTATGCGCGCGAACTGGGCACTTCGCCACCTTCGCTCAGTCGCGCCTGTCAGGCGGTCCTGGGCCGCGCACCGGGTGATCTCGTGCAGGACCGCCGCCAGCTCGAAGCCATGCGCGCGCTGACGTACACAGCCGCGAGCGTGCAGCGCATCGCCGGCGATCTCGGCTTTTCCGACCCGGCCTATTTCGCGCGCTTCTTCAAGGCGCGCACCGGCATGACGGCGAGCCGCTTCCGCGCAGAACGTGCCTGGCTGAAGGAAGGCGACGATACCGCGAGCCTGTGATGCGCTCAGCCCGCCATGCCGTCCACGGCCAGGACGATCGTGCCTATGGCCAGCAGCGAGACGACGAAGGCGAGGACTGTCGAGGAGACGGCGAGCCCCCAGGCGCGCGCCGTGCTCAGGGTCAGCTTCGCCTTGAACCAGAGCGCCTGCTGCCGGACGTACCAGAGGCCGACGAGCACGAACGCGATCAGGCCCAGCACGAGGATCATGAGGGTCTGCAGGTTGAGGAACGAGGCGTCGGA
>CAUJJI010000152.1 GCA_963205265.1 Pseudomonadota bacterium | reverse complement strand
GCGCCTCGGTTTGCCTGGCACGACAGGCTTGGCGGTTTGAACCCTGAGGTGCGAAGCGTTGGCGGGTCGGGCTCGCCCATGACCGCCTGACGTTTGAGGTTCCTCGCATCCTGGTGGGCCGCCTTGGAGCGGCGCCGGCTGCCGGGGGAGAGGAGACGACCGGTACCGCTCCACCAACCCGTGACGTAAGGCATATAACCAATATGGTTCTCGTTGTCAATAGAAAATCGCCAGAACGATTTCCTTGCTAGGCCAGCCGCGCGATCACCTGCGGCAGGTCCAGCGTCGTCACGAAGCCCGGTCGCGCGGCGCAGACGTAGGGGATGCAGTTGACCGGCCGGTGCGCGGTGAGGTTCGGCGTGAAGGCGGGGTAGTCCGCGTCCGAGACCGGATAGCCGATGGTCACGTCGAGCGGGGTGTCGCCTTCTACCAGCACGCGCCAGCCCGACTTGCGGAAGTTCCATTCCTCGCCGTCGGTGGTGTCGACGTCGGCCGAGATATACCAGATCGCCTCGAATTCGATCAGCGGCTTGCCCTTGTGCAGGCAGGAGACCACGGTCTTGGTCGCCGCGACGGTGCCGGCTTTCGCCACGCCGGCCGGGATGACGACGTCCTGGCGGGCGACGCCCTGGGCCTGGCGCGTCTGTACGTCGTCGAACGGCATGCCCCAGGCTTCGGCGATCAGGTTCAGCGACGGCGAGAACGAATGCTTCATGTGGTGCAGCATGGCCTCGTTCATCTTGCCCGGCGCCGCGCCGAAGCCCATCATCGGGCCGAACAGCATCTCCGGCGAATTGCGCGACGAGGTGTCGGCGAACTCGCTGATCGTCAGCTTGTCGACCCGCCGCGCGATCGAAGTCAGCACGATCGGCACGGCTTCGCTGATGAAGCCCGGGCTCGAGCCGGTGGCGTGGATCGAGCTGTTGCCGCGGCGGCAGGCGTCCTCGATCGCGGCGCGGTCGGCCGGGTCCAGCCCGGCGGGGTTCTGGTATTCCATGCGCGTGCTGACGATGTTGATGCCCGCCGCGAGCAGGCGGCAGACTTCGTCCACCCGGTTCACGTGCGGCATGTAGAGCACGCAGTCGGGCTTGAGCGCGATGACATCGTCGATGCTGTTGGTCGCCTTGATCCCGACCGGTGCGACTTCCGCCAGTTCGCCGGCGTCGCGGCCGACCTTGTCGGGATTGCTGACCCAGACGCCGACGAGCTCCATGCCCGGATGCTCGATGACCCGGCGCATCGCGCGCGAACCGACATTGCCGGTCGCCCACTGGACGACGCGATAGGGGCGCGACCAATCGGCGCGCAGGCTTTGTTCAACCATGCGGATTCTCTCCCATTTGCCGCCGACCCTTCCCCGGTGGCCCGCCCGAGTCAAGCGGCGAAGCGCGCGCCGTGTACATCTGGCGTTCACCTGCCGAGGACCAATTCCGCCGGGCTGCGGGATTGCTTTGCCTGCTCCGTCAGGGCATTGGGTCTGACCGCATCCAGCGCTCGGGGAGCATTTCGGCCCGGTGTCCCCGCCGGTTCCGATTTTTCATTAGGGATCAATCACGTGGCGATCATCGTTCGTATCGTTTCGGCCGACGGCAAGAAGGCTGCTTCCAGGACTTTCACTGCACTTCCCAAGCATATCAAGGTTCCGGCCGGGGGCCGGGTGGAAGTTATCGACACCGAAACCAAGCGCGTCGAAAGCCTCTCGCAGTATGTCAACGAGCACAAGGGCGGCAAGGACGCCGAGCACCAGGGCACCCAGGTCACGGTCGAGACCGTGCAGGACTGGGCGGCGGCGGAAGGCTGGCTCGAATCGCTGCAGCAGCTGTCCGACAGCGATCCCAGCGACGCCGCGGCGCAAAAATACTTCGCCTCCAACGCGGAATCGGACAACGGCAGCGTCTTCGGCTTCGACCGCGAGACGCTGGTGCTCGGCGGGCTGATCGGCGTCGGCGGCGCGGCTGCGGTGATTTCCTCGTCCAAGTCGAAGGACAAGGTCGCGCCTCTCGCGCCGACCGCGCTCGACCTCAAGACCGAGGACGATACCGGCACCTCGAGCAGCGACAACATCACCAGCAACGCGACCGGGCTGACCATCACCGGCAACGCCGAAGCCGGCGCCAGGATTGAGCTGTTCGACGGCACCACCAGCCTGGGCACCGGCAAGGCCGATGCCAACGGCGTCTTCAGCATCGACGTCACGCTGTCGAGCGGCGACCATACGCTGGTCGCCGTTGCCAAGGACAGCGCCGGCAATGCCAGTGCCGGCTCGACTTCGCTCAAAGTCACCGTCGATTCGACCGCGCCGGCGGTGGTCACCGAGCTCGACCTCGACGCCGCGGACGACAACGGCGTGTCGGATTCGGACAACGTCACCACGCGGACGAGTGCGCTGACGATCAACGGCAAGGGCGACGCCGGCTCCAAGGTCGAGCTGTTCGACGGCACGACCAGCCTGGGCACGGTCACGGTCGGCACGGCCGGCACTTTCACCAAGGACGTCAGCCTCGGCGCCGGCAAGCACACGATCACGGCCAAGGCGACCGACGTCGCCGGCAACACCAGCGCCGATTCCGCCGCGCTGACCATCACCGTCGAGGCGATCACGCCAGCCGCGCTCGACCTCGCCACGGCCGACGACACGGGCGTCTCCAGCACCGACAACATCACCCGGCTGACCTCGGGCCTGACCATCACCGGCACGGCCGAAGCCGGCGCCGCTCTCGAGCTGTTCGACGGCACGACCAGCCTCGGCACCGCCACTGCGGATGCGAGCGGCGCGTTTACCAAGGACATCAGCCTGGCGGCCGGGGATCACGCGATCACCGTCAAGGCCAGCAGCACGGGCCTGGTCTCAGCCCCGCTCGCCATCACCGTCGACGCCACGGCGCCGGGCGTGCCCACCGGGCTCGACCTCGCGGCCGCCGACGACAGCGGCGCTTCGAACAGCGACAACATCACCAGCCAGACCGACAGCCTGACGATCACCGGCACTGCCGAGGCCGGCGTCACCGTCGAGCTGTTCGACAACGCCACCAGCCTGGGCACGATGACGGCGAGCGCGGGCGGCACTTTCACCAAGGACCTGAGCCTGGCCGAAGGGGTCCACACGATCACCGCCAAGACTTCGGACGTCGCCGGCAACGCCAGCGCGGCATCGACTGGGCTGACCATCACCGTCGACAAGACCGCGCCCGACACTTCCGAACCCGATCTTCTCGCGGCGGACGACAACGGCGGCCTGAACAACGACAACGTCACCAGCATCACCAACGACCTGAACCTGCAGGGGGTGGCCGAGGCGAACAGCCTTGTGGAGCTGTTCGACGGCACGACCAGCCTGGGGACGGTGAAGGCGAGTGCGGGCGGCAGCTATGCCTTCGAAGTCGACCTCGCCGTCGGCACGCATATATTGTCGACCAAGGCTACCGACGCCGCGGGTAATGTCGGCAGCAGCGTCGGCACGCTGCAGCTGACGATCGTCGCCAGCCCGCCGCCCGAAGCCGTGACCGTGATCGACGAGATCGGCCTGCATGCGTCGGGCAGCACCATCGGCTGACCCCTGCGCCTGACGGCGGCCGGGCACCCGCCCGGCGGCTTCAGGACTTCAGCGGCAGGGCTTCGCCCTCGGTGGCGACCTGCGGCCGCGCGCGGTCGCGCCGGGGCGGCATGCCCAGCAGGACTCCGGCCAGCGGCGAGGACCTGGCCAGCCACCAGGCGGCGAAGCAGCCGCCCACGACTGCCGCGACCTGGACCAGCGCGGCGGGCAGGCCGGCGATGCCGGCGCGCGTCAGTTCCCAGCCGACCACGACGATGATCGTCTGGTGCACGATATAGGCCGGGAACACCGCGGCCGCGAGCGGCTGGCGGAGCGGGTGGTCGAAGTCGAGAAAGCGCTCGGCCAGCCGGAACATGACCATCAGCATCGGCCACGACAGCAGCGTGCCCACTCCCAGGTCGACCAGCTGGTCGAGTGCGGTCGGCACTTCGGCCGCGAAGGCCAGCCGCCACCAGGTGACGGCGAGGCTGGCCAGCGAGATCGCCGCCGCTTCGCCGAACAGGCGCGCGTTCGCGGCGCGCAGGGCGGGGAAATGGGCATAGGCGACGCCGAACAGGAAGGCCGGGAGATAGTCGGCGCTTTCCACCAGCTCGGGCCGGTGCAGGGCGCGGGCGGCGGCCATGCCGCAGAGGATGAGCGCCGCGGGCAGGTAGAGCAGGCGCCGCCCGCCGGCCAGCCAGCCGAGCGCGCGATCAAGCCGGTCGCGCCGCACCGGGACCAGCGCCATCGCCGCCGCCAGGCACAGCGTGTAGAGCCAGAGCCAGGGCAGGAACCACAAGTGCTCCCAGTTGGGCAGGAAAGTCGCGCCGTGCAGCGAGAAGGAAAAGCAGTCGCGCAGCAGGAAGTCCGCATAGGAACCCGCGCCGCCTTCGGCCTGCAGCCGCACCCAGTCCTGCGGCGGGACGATCGCCAGCATGCCGAACAGCAACGGCACGAGCAGCCGCCGCGTCCGCTCGGCAAGGAAGCCGCCCAGCGTCGCGTAGCGCTGCATCATCGCTGCCGTGGCGAAGCCCGAGACGGCAAACAGCACGGTCAGCCGCCAGGGCACGATCGCCGCCACCGGCCAGGCGACCCAGGCGACTTCGCGCGGCGATTTGACGATCCAGTGCCCCGGCCCGAAATAGAGGCAGATGTGAAAAAGGATAAGCAGGGCAAAGGCGCCGATGCGCAGCCAGTCCAGCCCGTAGTTTCGCGCGATCACGGGGTTGGACGGACGGTTCACGGCATTCCACGGGCGAGTTTACGGGAGCCCGGACCCCAGCCGCATGGGCCGCCGGCTGTCAAACGCCATTCGGCCGCCGTCTCGAATTGGTTCGCATGAAGTGCATTCCTTAACGATGCGCGCCGCTATGCGCCGCCTTCGGCGCAGGGAACGCATCGCTGCGTAAAGTGAATGCGCTTACTTGACGTCCCAGACCAGCGGCAGGTTGCGGATCGACAGCAGCCCCGGGAACACGCTGGTGTCGGCGCCCGGCTTCACCCGGAATTCCGGAATGCGCTTGAACCATTGCTCGAGCAGCACCCGCAGCTCGCGCCGGGCGAGATGGCCGCCGAGGCACGAGTGGACGCCGGCGACGAGCGTGAAGTGGCGGTTGCCCTTGCGGGTCGGATCGAACTCGCGCGGGTTCTTGAACCGGGTCGGGTCGAAGTTGCCCGCGGGATTGAGGCAGGAAAAGCTGTCGCCCGCCTTGATCTGGACGCCGTGCCATTCGAAGTCCTTGGTCGCGCGGCGGCCGGACGACAGGATCGGCTGGGTGCGCAGGAATTCCTCGACCGCACCGTTGATCAACTCGGGATGCTCGCGGATCATGGTCTGGATCTCGGGCTGCAGCGCCATGCGGCGGTACATCTGGCTGATCGTCGCGGCGACGGTGTCGAGCCCGCCCAGCCACAGGAACCAGACCATGCCGATCTTCTCGTCGTCGGTCAGCGGCTGGCCGTTGATCTTGCCGTGGACGATCGACGAGGTCAGGTGCTCGTCGGGGTTCTTTTCCTTCTCGGCGATGAAGCCGCGCAGGAACTGCAGCACGTTGCGCAGCGCCCATTGCATCTTCTCGAGGCTGCCCGAATGGAGGATGTTCCATTCCCATTCCAGGAAGTCGTCGAACATCTCCTTGGGAAAGCCCATCAGCCCCATGAAGATGCGCACCGGGAAGACGCGGGCGAAATCCCAGGCCATGTCGACCTCGCCCTTGTCGGCGATCGCGTCGATCATTTCGTCGACCACTTCGCGGATGCGCGGCTCGAGGTCGCGGGTGATGCGCGCCGGAGACAGGAACGGCACCAGGAACATGCGGTACTTGGTATGTTCAGGCGGGTCGATCGCCAGCGGGATCGAGGGGAAGGTCTCGCCGATCAGGCGCTGGAACTCGGCCGTGCCCTTGTTCGAGAAGTGGTCGTTGTCGCAGTAGACGCGGTCGATGTCCTCGTAATGGGTGACCACCCAGTTTCCGGACATGCTGCCGCCGGCGGCGGCGCCCAGGGCGCTCATGCTCGGCTTGTTGAACAGAAGCCGCGGGATGTCGGCACCGTTCAGCCATTCGAAAGGCGCATAGGGGTCGACGAGATCGTTGGGCACGCCGCCCATGGCGAAGCTGATGTCGACGATCCGGTCCCGGGGGACATGCGGCGGGGCGTCGGGGTAGTCTACGCGGATATCGTCGAGCTTACGCGGAAATTCCATGGCTCACATCTCTCCCTTATCGCCCGTCTCATGCCTGCTGGCGCGAGTCTCGGCAAGCGCAATGCATGGGATAGCGCAGGGGCGGTATGTCGGGCTGAGAAGGGCCTTGTCATCCCTCCCCCTCGCAAGAGGGAGGGATGTCCTGCGATCACCAGCGATCCCTACCCCAGTAGTTCCGGCGGTAGTCGCGGTCACGCCAGCGATCGCGCCGAGCTTCGGCGATCTCGCGGCGGCATTCGCGCAGCTCGCGGTAGTATTCGCGGCGGCTGTCGGCACGGCGCAGCTCGCGGCGGCATTCGCGCTGCTCGCGACGGACGTCGTTTCGATGGCCGTAGCCGTAGCCGTGGCTATAGCCGTAGCCGTTGCGATAGCCGTAGCCCTGCGCCGAGGCAGGGGCCGAAGCCAGCGGTGCGATCAGCGCCGCGGCGGTCAGGGATAAGAGCAGTCTACGCATTGTCCTCTCCTGTCGATCGGGGGGAGTGCGAAGATGGAGCAGGGCGTCTTAACCGAGCCGGTGCAGGCGGTTCATCGGGGAGACAGCATCATGCGTACCGGGCCCCGACTATCCGTGCTCCCTTGATCGCACCGGCGTTGGCCGATCCATTGAAAAGATGCATCCGGACTGCGACATAGGATCCAGAACCACCAAGGGGAGAATCATCATGGCCGACGCCGATCCCACGGAACTGGCAACCGCCGCGAAGAAATATTGGTCGTCCGAGGGTTACACCGAAGGCGGCGTGATCCGCGAGGTGGACTACGCCACGCAGTCGGGCGGACTCGACCCGATGTTCGAAGGCATCAAGATCGTCGACTGCGACACCCACATCACCGAAGCGCCCGACCTGTTCACCTCGCGCGCGCCGGCGGCCTACAAGGACCGCATGCCCTACGTGAAGCTCGACGCCGATGGGGTCGAGCGCTGGTACGTCGGCGACCGCAATTTCGGTTCGCTGGGCGGCAACGTCATCCGTGCCGACAACAACAAGCTGCTCGGCCGGCTCGCCTTTCCCAGGCTCGAGCAGGCGCATCCCGGCGGCCACGTCATCAAGGACCGGCTGAAGGCGATGGACGACATGGGCATCCATGCCCAGATCGCCTTCCAGAATTCCGGCGTGACCCAGGCGGGATCGCTGATGAGCCTGGGCGACAACGACCTCGCGATGACCATCATCCGGGTCTACAACGACGCTTCGGCCGAGATCCAGGCGGAGTCCGGCAATCGCATCTTCAACATGGCGCATCTCCCCTTCTGGGACAGGGCCGCGATGATGGCCGAGGCGAAGCGCTGCCACGACATGGGACTGAAGGGCTTCGTCCTGCCCGACACGCCGGAGCGCGTCGGCGTGCCCAGCTTCATGCACGACCACTGGACCGAGTTCCTCGAGATGTGCGAGGCGACCGGCATGCCGCTCAACTTCCACCTGAACGCGGCGATCGATCCCAATACGCTGACCTGGGAAGGCTTCGCGTTCGAGCAGACGCTGTCGGTGGTCGCGACGATGTTCTCGATCGGCAATGCCGCGACGCTGGGCAACTGGATGGTCTCGGGCCGGCTCGACCAGCATCCGCGGCTCAAGATCGGCCTGATCGAAAGCGGCGCCGGCTGGGTGCCCTTCGCCGTCGAGGCGCTGGAGCACCAGTTCGACGAGATGCTGCCCAAGTTCTCGAAGCAGCTGACGCGCCGGCCCTGGCAGTACTTCCGCGATCACTTCATGTGCAGCTTCTGGTTCGAAAAGGTCGCGCCCAAGATTCTGCTCGAGACCATCGGCGTCGACAACGTCATGTTCGAGACCGACTTCCCGCATCCGACCTCGCTCTATCCGGGCGTGCAGGAGCACCTGAAGGACGTGCTCGGCGGCCATAGCCACGAGGTGCGCAAGAAGGTGCTGCAGGACAATCCGGTACGGTTGTACGGGTTGGAGCTATAGGCACGATAGCGCGGCCCTGAAAAACCTCCCCGTTCCGGGGAGGTTCTTAGAGTCTTACCTGCAGAACTCGCTGCCGCTCATCTCCAGGTGGAAGTGATCCTGGTGCGCGGCGTTGTAGGCCGGGCCGAGCACCGTGCCGAAGCGCTTGCAGGCGCTGGCGTGGACCACGCGGAGGAACTGGCGCTCGGCTTGGGTGCCGCCCTGCCAGCCTCCGGTCAGCGTGATCCGCCGCCCGTCGGCGAGAACGAAAGCCGATACGTCGATGGCATTGGCAGTGGCATGGGCCGAGCGCCGGCCGGATCCGGCGACGTTGCGGCAGTTGTAGCTGCCCATCGTCTCGATCCGCGCCAGCGGGCTGCCGAGGATCTGGCGCGCCGCCCGGTCGACGCCGAATCGCGCCCAGGCGGCGAATGTGTTGGCCAGCGGGCAAGTGACCGGCCCGAGGTTGGTCAGGCCGAGCGAATCGTAATCGCTCTGCAGGCTTGCCAGTCGCACGGTGTTGCGCGTCGCGCAGCCGGCGCCGAAGAACTGGTCGGGCAGGGGCGTGAAGCTGGCGCGTGTCGCGCCCAGCGTCGACAGGCATTGGCGGGCCGAAGCGTCCGCCGGCATGAAGCTGGCCGATCGCCGGACGGGCTCACGCTTGCTGGACGACTGCGGAATGTCGATGCAGCCGCCCAGCAAGGCGAGAAGCGCTAGAGGTAGGAGACTCTGCCGCATGCCTGAGAGTCTTGCGCAGCAAGGTTAACGACAGGTTACCGCTGCGGCAGGGCGTTGCCCCGGACCAGGCGCGGCCCAAACAAAAAGGGGAGCGCGACGCGCTCCCCTTCGTAGACCTGCCTGTGGCCGGGATCAGGCGAAGCTGTAGCGCACCGCCTGACGGCGCTGGCGACGGATCGCAGCGCCGATGACGCCGAAGCCGAGGATCATCATCGCCCAGGTCGCCGGCTCGGGCACCGTCGGGTCGACGCCGCCGCCGCGGATCGGCGTGCCCTGACCGACGGCCGAGGTGACCAGCGGAGTCTGTCCCTGCACCGAGGTGCTGAAGCCCTGGTAGCGATCGAGGAAATTGCTGAGCGTAATCGAGGTCAGCGGACTTCCGAACGTCAGCGCCAGCGTGCCGTTACCGGTTGCACCGAAAGCGACCGACCCGGCCGGGTTGCTTTGCGGGCAGTCGCCCGGACCGCCGTTGAAGCAGACTTCCGACGTGAAACTTGCAGCAAAGCCGCCAAGCGACGCCTCGTCGTAAATGCCGGTGGAGGCAACGCTCGAGACGTTGGGATTGACGTCGAAGCCGATGCCCGAAACCCGGGTGCCGGCCAGAGTCGAGTTGTTCAGCAGCGAGTAGCCGAAATTGAAGGTGTTACCGACGATCGAGGTCAGCGTGAGAGTGAGCTGGGCGCTCAGGCCCGGGACAACGACTTTGGGATCGCCGCCGAGGCCGTTGAAATTGATCACTGCAGCATTGCTGCCAGCGGTGTTGTCGAACGTGACCGAGCCGTCGCCGTTGACGATCGCCGCGGCCTGCGCCGGAGCAGACAGGGTGATGGCGAGTGCTGCCACGCCGGCCGATAGGATCTTGTTCATGGCTTTTAATTCCTCGACAACTGACTGGGTGGACCCCGCAAATGCGACCGGACGATGCTTCGAATCGCAATGTTAACAACTTGTACACCAAGTTTAGGTTCCCGGAAACCCATGGTTATCGCCCCGGAACGTGTGTCCCATTATGGGGCATGAGGAAGCGACTTTCCTGCTCGCTTGGCGCGCATGGTTAACTTCGATTAATCCTAGACCATGCCTAACAATTAACTTTCATCGGTAAAAAGCGCCCAACCTAACGGGAGCTTTGACATGGCGCTTGCGCAGTGGACCGATGACCAGCTTTACAACCAGCTCAACAGCGGGCTGAAGTGGTCGGGCAGCACTATCACCTACGCCTTCGCGAGCAGCACCAACGCGTTGTACACCGGCGGCGGCCAGGGCGCGGGCTTCTCCGCCCTGACCGCGGCCGGGCAGGCTTCCGCACAACTGGCGCTGACCCTGTGGGACGACCTGATCGTGCCCGACATGCAGCAGGTGAGCAGCGGCAACTCGTATGCCGCGGCGAACATCGAATTCGGCATGACGACCAGCATCGGCTACGGATACACCTATTTCCCGACCGTCGGCAGCGTCTGGCTGAACCCCAACTATTCCAGCGGCACCAACAACCTCGTCAGCCCCGGCATCGGCCAGCACGGCTTCTTCGCCTATGTCCACGAGATCGGCCACGCCCTGGGGCTCGAGCACAGCGGCGACTACGACGCCGCCCGGCAGGCCTGGTCCTACCAGGACAGCACGGTCTATTCGGTCATGTCCTACTACGGTCCGAACTGGAGCTCCGGCGCGGACCAGGTCGCCTGGGGCGACTGGGTCGGCGCCGACGGCGTGCTCTATGCGCCGCAGACGCCGATGTTGTACGATATCTATGCCGTTCAGCGGATGTACGGCACCGAGACGACGACCCGTACCGGCGACACGGTCTACGGCTTCAACAGCAACATTGCCGGCACCACCGCGGCGATCTTCAACTTCGTCCAGAACAAGAACCCGGTCCTGACGATCTTCGATTCGGCGGGCAGCGACACGTTGGACTTCAGCGGGTGGAACACGCCCAGCGTCATCAACCTGGCTCCGGGATCGTTCTCCTCGGCCAACTCGATGACCAACAACATCGCGATCGCGTTCAGCGCCAATATCGAAAACGCAGTCGGCGGCGGCGGGGCCGACACGATCACCGGCAACACGCTGGGCAATCGCCTGGTCGGCGGCGCCGGTGACGACACCATCTACGCCCTGAGCGGCGACGACATCATCGTCGGCGGGCTCGGCAACGACAGCATCGACGGCGGCGACGGCACCGACTACGTCAATCTCGACGGGGTCTGGAGCACGCTCAGCTGGTCGATGGACCAGGCGTCGGGCTACCTCACCGTCATGCAGGGCGCCTACGGCAGCGACCGCATCAAGAACGTCGAATATTTCCGCGACAGCAACAACGTCGTGAGGTCGTTCAACGAGCTGACCGGCACACCCGTCGCCACGCCGACCTATACGGGCTCCTTCGCCGTCGCGGCCAACTCGGCAAGCCTGAACGAAGGCACCGGCACGTCGACCAGCTATCGTTTCACCGTGACGCTCAGCCAGGCGAGCACCGTAGCGCAGTCGGTCAACTGGGCGCTGGCCTTCGGCACCGGTTCGGGCCAGGCCGACGCCAGCGACTTCACCGGGCCGCTGTCGGGCACGGCCAGCATTGCCGCCGGACAGACTTCGGCGACGATCACCGTCACCGTCGCCGGCGACAGCACGGTCGAGAGCGACGAGAGCTTCGGCATCCTCCTCAGCAATGCGTCGAACGGACTGGCGCTGGCCACGCCCAGTGCGACCGGGCGCATCCTCAACGACGACGTCCAGACCGTGACCCCGCCGACCACGGGCGGCGCGCTCAACCTGACCGGCACGGCCGCTTCCGAAGTCCTGAACGGCGGCACCGGCGACGATACGCTGTCGGGTATGGGCGGCAACGACACTCTCAACGGCAGCGCGGGCAACGATCTGCTCGACGGCGGCACCGGCAACGACCAGATGAACGGCGGCGCCGGCGACGACACCTATGTCGTCGACAGCAGGAACGACAAGGTCATCGAAGCGGCCGGCGAGGGCGTGGACACCGTTCGCGCCAAGGTGAACACCTGGAATCTCGCCGACAACATCGAGCGGCTGGAGTTCTTCGGCAGCGGCAACTTCAACGGCACCGGCAACGGCCTCGACAACCGTATCGTCGGCGGCAACGGCAGCGATACGCTGAACGGCGCCGGCGGCAACGACACGCTGATCGGCGGCAACGGCGCCGACCGCTTCGTCTTCAACACCGCGCTCGGCGCGAGCAACGTCGATCTGATCCAGGACTTCAATGCCCTGCAGGACAAGATCGCGCTGTCGGCCACGATCTTCAAGAATGTGAAGGCGGGCAACGCCTTCTCGGCGGGATCCTTCAACATCGGCAGCGCGGCTTCCGAAGCCGACGATCGAATCGTCTACAACAAGGCCACCGGCGAGCTCTATTACGATGCGGACGGGACCGGCAGCATTGCGGCCATCCATTTCGCGACGCTCACCGCCGGGCT
>CAUJJI010000151.1 GCA_963205265.1 Pseudomonadota bacterium | reverse complement strand
GCCGGCGCCTGGAGGAGAAATGGGCCCTGAAACAAGTTCAGGGTGACGAGCGAGTTCAGGGTGACGAACGAGTTCAGGGTGACGATTGTGGGGACGTCACGACCCAGCCGCCAGCGGTCCCGGGTCGAGCCCGGGACGACGGGGGGCTCGAGCGCAGATCACCAGCCGCAGGCTTTCCCGCGGTTCTGCTGCTGCAGCCACCTGGTCAGCGGAGCGAAGTAGCGGATCATCGGCTTGCCGCTGATTTCGCGGCTGCCGGTGAAAGCCTGGAGTGCGTCGGGCCAGGGCTTCGAGGCGCCCATGGCGAGCATGGCGTTGAGCTTCTCGCCGACCTGCTTGTCGCCGTAGAACGAGCAGCGGTGCAGCGGGCCCTTCCAGCCGGCCTGCTTGCAGGCGGCCTCGTAGAACTGGAACTGCAGGACCCGCGCGAGGAAATAGCGGGTATAGGGCACGACTGCCGGGATATGGTACTTGGCGCCGGGGTCGAAAGCATCGGCGCCGCGCTCGCTCGGCGGGACGATGCCCTGGTATTTCAGACGCATGTCGTTCCACGCCTCCTGGTAATTCGCCGGCGCCACCTCGCCCGAGAAGACCTGCCAGCGCCAGCGGTCGATCAGCAGGCCGAAGGGCAGGAACGCCACCTTGTCCAGCGCCTGGCGCAGCAGCAGCCCGGTGTCCTTGTCCGCCGCCGGCACCCGTGCGCGATCGAGCAGGCCGATCTGGACGAGGTATTCGGGCGTGATCGACAGCGCGACGGTGTCGCCGATCGCCTCGTGGAAGCCGTCGTTGGCACCGTCGAGGAACAGCGGCGGCTGCTTGTTGTAGGCGCGCTGGTAATAGTTGTGGCCAAGCTCGTGGTGGATCGTGGTGAAGTCGTCGCCGTTGACCTTGATGCACATCTTGATGCGCAGGTCCTCGACATTGTCGATGTCCCAGGCCGAAGCGTGGCACACCACCTCGCGATCACGCGGCTTCACGAACTGCGAACGCTGCCAGAAGCTTTCGGGCATTGGCGCGAAGCCGAGCGAGCTGAAGAAGTTCTCGCCCGCCTTGACCATCTTGAGCGGATCGTAGCCCTTCTCCTTGAGCAGCTCGGTGACGTCGTAGCCCAGGTCGCCCGCGCCGGGAGGGGCGACGACATCATAGATGTTGCCCCATTCCTGCGCCCACATGTTGCCGAGCAGGTCGGCGCGGATCGGCCCGGTCTTCGCCTGGACGCCGTCGCCGTACTTCTCGGAGAGCTTGGTCCGGGTATAGCAGTGCAGCTGGTCGTAGAGCGGCTTGACCTCGTTCCACAGCTTTTCGGTGAGCGCGGTGAAGTCTTCGGGCGCCATGTCGTAGTTCGAGCGCCACAGCGCGCCGACGTCGCTGTAGCCCAGTTCCTTGGCGCCCTCGTTCGACAGCAGGACCAGCCTGGCGTAGTCCTGCTTGAGCGGCTTGCCGACGTTGTCGTGCCAGCTGGTCCACATCTCCTTGAGCTCGGCCGGGTTGCGATTGGTGCCCATCGCTTCCTCGATGTCCGAGCCGTTGATCGGCTTGCCGCCGAGCGTGCCCTGTCCCTTGCCGTAGACGCCCTGCATCCGCGCGGTCAGCGTCGCCACTTCCTCGGCCGCGCCGGGGCGAGTCGCGGCGGGGAGCACGATCAGCGTGCGCATGCGGTTGAGCTTGCGCTGCGTCACCGCGTCGAGCCCGGGGGCGCCGGCATGGCGCGCCGATTCGACCGCGTTGGCGACGTTGAGCGAGGTCAGCGCCGCGCCGGCGCGCGCGGTCATCGCCTCGCTGTCGGGAGTGATGTAGGTCTGGTAGACCCAGTCCGCCTGCCCCGCCTCGATCGTCGCCCTGTTGAAATCGGCCTCGGCCTTGTCGACGAAGGCCTTCGCGGATTGCTGGTCGTCCGCTGCCAGAACCGGCGTGGCGGCCAGGGCGGCGGCGAGCGCCCCCAGCGAAATCAGCTTTCTCATAAGCGCTTCTCCTGTCGAGACTTTTGCCGGGCTTATAGCCCGGTGGCGAGGTGCGGAAAAGCGCTTTGCCTTCAAGCGGGTGCGAGAAGAAAGTCCAGGATCGCCTCGCCCATCTGGCGCTTGGTCACCGAGGACATGTGCGTGCCGGGTACCTCGACGTAGCGCCCGTCGGGCAGCGCCGCGGCGAGCGCCGGTGCCGAGCCGTTGTCCTCGTCATCGGCGCCGCAGACGACCAGCGTCGGCATGGTCAGGGCCGCCAGCGCCTCGGGCGGAGTATCGTCGACCGACTGCAGCAGCAGCCGCGCGGCGACGCGGTCGACTTTCATCGTCTTCATGAACTGCTGCGCCAGGTACTGCGGGTCGCCGCGGCCGATCTCGTCGAAGCGGTCGATCGCATCGACGAAGAAGGCGCTGCGCTCCGCCCACCGGCCGAGCCCCTCGATCCCCATGCCGCCGAGCACCAACCGCCGCGGAGCCAGCCCCGCCAGCACCGCGCGCACCGCGGTCCGCGCGCCGAGCGAGAAGCCGCCGAGGTCGTAGTCGGTCAACCCCAGCGCCGCGACCAGCGCCTGCGCGTCGCTGACCAGCACGTCGGCGGCATAGGCCGCCGGATCGTGCGGCGCCTCGCTCTCGCCGTGGGCGCGAAGGTCGGGCATGATCGCCTCGAACCCCGCCTCGGCGAGCAGGGCGGCGTGGCCGAACTTGATCCAGTTGACCTGGGCGCTCGAGAACAGGCCGTGAAGCAGGACGACCGGCCGTCCCTCGCCCAGCCGGTGGACGGCAAGCCGCGTGCCGCCGTGGCCGGGGAGGAACTGGGTGCGGGGATCGGTCATGGGGCGATGATAGCGGGTGGGGTCGGGGTGTCCACCTCCCCGCCCCTCGCGCCAGCCTTGATTGCTCCCCGGGCAGGCTTGCTCCCCGGGACGACGCGATCTTACCCCTTCTTCAGATGCCGCCGTCCCAGCAGTTCGGCGATCTGCACGGCGTTGAGCGCGGCGCCCTTGCGCAGGTTGTCCGAGACGCACCACAGGGCGATGCCGTTGTCCACCGTCGGGTCGTCGCGGACTCGGCTGATGAAGGTCGCGCTGTCGCCGACGCATTCGATCGGGGTGACGTAGCCGCCGTCCTCGCGCTTGTCGACGAGCATGCAGCCCGGCGCCTCGCGCAGGATGTCCTGCGCCTGCTCGGCCGAAAGCTCGTTCTCGAACTCGAGGTTGATCGATTCGGAGTGGCCGACGAAGACCGGCACGCGCACGCAGGTGGCGACGACCTTGATCTTGGGATCGAGGATCTTCTTGGTCTCGACCACCATCTTCCACTCTTCCTTGGTCGAGCCGTCGTCGAGGAAGACGTCGATGTGCGGGATGACGTTGAAGGCGATCTGCTTGGTGAACTTCTTCGGCTCGACCGGATCGCCGACGAAGATCGCGCGGCTCTGCTCGAACAGCTCGTCCATGCCGACCTTGCCGGCGCCGGAAGTCGACTGGTAGGTCGAGACGACGACGCGCTTGATCGTCGCCGCGTCGTGCAGCGGCTTCAGCGCGACGACCATCTGCGCGGTCGAGCAGTTGGGATTGGCGATGATGTTGCGCGCCTTGTAGCCGTCGATCGCGTCGGGATTCACCTCGGGCACGATCAGCGGCACGTCGGGGTCCATGCGATAGAGCGACGAGTTGTCGATCACGATGCAGCCCTGCGACGCCGCCTTGGGCGCGTAGATCTTCGTCGGGCCCGAGCCCGCGGCGAACAGCGCGATGTCCCAGCCGGTGAAGTCGAAATGCTCGATGTTCTTCACCTTGAGCATGCGGCCGGTATCGCCGAACTCGATCTCGGTGCCGGTCGAGCGCGACGAGGCGACCGCCGCGATCTCGTCGCAGGGGAATTCGCGCTCGGCGAGAACATTGAGCATTTCGCGGCCGACATTGCCGGTCGCGCCCACGACCACTACCCGGTAACCCATTTTCGTCATTCCTCGATATGGAAAAGGCCGGTCTCCGCTGTTGCTGGAGCCGGCCCTTTCGGTCTGTCTGCAAGACTGATGTGGTGAGTCAGTCTCCGCTTATCCCTGGCCAGCTTCGGCGCCGGTTTTAATATCCCGACGCTCGGCAATGCGGGCGCGTTTGCCGGTGCGGCCGCGCAGGTAGTAGAGCTTGGCGCGGCGCACGACGCCCTTGCGGACGACGGTGATCGAATCGATGTTCGGCGAATAGAGCGGGAACACGCGCTCGACGCCTTCGCCGAAGGAGATCTTGCGAACCGTGAAGTTCGAGCCGATGCCCTTGTTGGCGCGAGCGATGCACACGCCCTCGTAGTTCTGGACGCGGCTGCGCTCACCCTCGATGACCTTCACGCCGACGCGCAGCGTGTCGCCGGGACGGAATTCCGGAATATCCTTGGCGGCCTTGGCGATTTCCTCGGCCTCGATCTGCTGAATCAGGTTCACAGCCCTGGTCCCTCGTTTACCGCTGCGCGCCAGAGGCAGGCCGACCCGAGCACCGTTTTGGCGCTCACCAAGGTCCGGCCTGCGTGACCGATCAGTCTTCGCACGATCCCCCGATCGCAGCATTTCAGGGACCGCTGCGCCCCGGCCGCGCTGCGGCAGGGGAAGCGCATGCCGACGGAGCGGCAGCACTTGAAGGGGCGGCCCTTACAAGCGGACGCGCCGCGATGCAAGGGGCGCCGCCGTCGCAGCCGCAATAAGCCATCCTTAACCTAACTGCGGCAGGGAAGCAGCAGGGGGACACGAGATGGCCAGCACGATTGCCGCATTGCCGCGCCCGTGGAGGCACGCCCGCGCCTGGCAGGACGCCGAGCTGGTCGCGTGGCTCAACTGGCTGGCCTGCTGGATCGTCCTGCCCAACCTGCCCTTCCTGCCGATCACGCTGATGGGCGGCCCGCCCCGGTTCTACGACATCCTGCTGTGCGGCATCACCGGCCTGTTCGTCCGCCGCTTCCCGTTCTGGCTGCGGCTGCCGGTGTTCGTCGCGCTGATGACCTACCTCGTGCTCGCCTTCATCGCGCGCATGTTCAACATGCACGTCACGATGATCATGTCGGTGATCGGCCTGGTCTTCGACATGAGCCCGGCGACCTCGGTCGAATATGTCACCGGCGCGGTGCTGCTGTTCGTCACTTGCGGCCTCGCCGTCTGGCTGCTGCGCCAGCGGGGGACCTTCAGCCGGCCGAAGTGGCTCTATGCCGCGGCGGCCTCGGTGATCGCGCTGAGCGCCGGCGACTATGCCATCTCGAAGGATACGATCGGCTCCTACTCGCGCCTCGCCCCCGACGGCGCGCCGTTCAGTTCGGCGAGCGAGCAGGCCCGGCTACTGACGCTCGCCGACGGCAAGACCCATGTCCTGCTGGTCGTGGTCGAGGCGATGGGCCAGCCGCTCGACGCCCGCCTGCGCGGCCGGCTGGACCGCATGTGGATGCGGCCGGAGCTTACCAGCCGGTTCGAGATCAGCCAGGGCGAGACGCCGTTCTACGGATCGACCACCAGCGGCGAGATCCGCGAGCTGTGCCAGCGCTGGGGCAACTATCCCGACGTGGTGAAGCCCGAGCCCCGCTGCATCCCGGCGCTGCTGGCCGGGCGCGGCTACCAGACCACATCGTACCACGCCTTCATGCCCGACTTCTTCGAGCGCGACCGCTGGTATCCGCTGCTCGGCTTCCAGCGCATGATCTTCGGGCAGGAGATGATGGACAAGGGCGCGAGCTATTGCCCCAACGTCTTCCCCGGCGCCTGCGACCGCGACGTGCCGGCGATCATCGGCCGGCAGCTGGCCGGAGCGTCCAAGCCGCAATTCGTCTACTGGCTGACGCTGAACTCGCACTTGCCGATCGTCGAGAACCGCGAGCTCGGGACCGAGAACTGCAGCCGCCTGGGTCGCCGCCTCGATGAGGACTTCCCGATGATCTGCCGGCTGTTCTCGATCTGGGGCAATACTGCCGATGCGCTGGTGAAGCTGGTCGAGCGGCCGGACTTCCCGCCGACCGACATCCTCATCGTCGGCGACCACATGCCGCCGTTCACGCACCAGAAGAGCCGGCTGCAGTTCGATTCCGAGCATGTCCCCTGGGTGCTGCTGCGCCACAAGCGGGATGCCGGGGCAGCTCAGCCCCTGGGGCAGTAGCGCTCCCACAGGTCGGGCCGCCGTTCGCGCGTGTCGGCTTCCGCCTGCTCGCGCCGCCAGCGGGCGATCTTCGCATGGTCGCCCGAGCGCAGGACATCGGGAATGACGCGCCCCTCCCATTCGACCGGGCGGGTGTAGTGCGGATATTCGAGCAGGCCGCTCTCGAAGCTCTCCTCGGTCCCGCTCTCGGCGCCGCCCATGACGCCGGGCAGCAGGCGGACGCAGGCGTCGAGCAGCATGATCGCCGCCGGCTCCCCGCCCGAGAGGACCACGTCGCCGACCGAGACTTCCTCGATCGGGCGACCGGCGAAGATGCGCTCGTCGAAGCCTTCGAAGCGGCCGCACAGCACGGTCACGCCCGGCCCCGCCGCCAGCTCCCGCACGCGCTGCTGGTCGAGCGGCCGCCCGCGCGGGGTCATCGCCAGCACCGGGCAATCGGGGTGCATGGCCAGCGCATGGTCGATCGCGGCGGCGAGCACGTCGACGCGCAGCACCATCCCCGCGCCGCCGCCGGCCGGCGTATCGTCGACAGTGCGGTGCCGGTCGATCGCGAAGTCGCGGATCTGCACGGTGTCGAGCGACCACTTCCCCTCGCCCAGCGCGCGGCCGGCCAGCGATATGCCGAGCGGGCCCGGGAACATCTCCGGATAGAGGGTCAGGACAGTGGCGGCGAAGGACATCAGTCGGTCCAGTTTTCGACCGACAGGCCAGGCACGTCGGCAAAGTCGGACAGGTCGTTGGTGATCACGGTCGCCCCGATGCTCAGCGCGTGGGCGGCAAGCAGGCGGTCGAAGCGGGCACGCTTAAAGGGCAGCCTGGCGTACTCGCGGGCAGCGGCCTCGTCGAAAGGCACGAGCGGAATCGCGGCGATGAACGCTTCCAGCACCTCGGGCGGCGGCGGCTTGCCGACATAGGTGCCGTAGGCGACCTCGGCATAGCTGATCACCGAAATGCCGATCTCGCCCGCATCGCATTCGGCGATCCGGCGAGTCAGCCGCTCGTTGCCGACATCCATCGCATAGACGGCGGAATTCGCGTCGATGAGGTAGCGGATCACTCGAGGCCCGCTGCCCTGCGCGCGGCGATCGTACTGGGCCGCTCCTCGAAATCCTCACGCGGAGCGAGCCGGATGCCCGGCGCCTTGCCGGCGAATCCGCTCACGTCGATCTTGCGCCGTTGGGGAGCCTTGGCGCGCAAGTGAAGCTCGCCGTCGACCCATTCGGCGATCCATTCGCGATCGGGTTCCACCCCCAGCCCGGCCGGCATCCGGATGGCAACCGAATTGCCCGATTTGAAGCTCTTGGCAGTGTATTCCTTGCCCACGCCGATCTCCGTATATACATAGTGTATATACTACCCGATATAGGCGGCGTCAATCACCAGGCCGATGGGATTGCTCCATTCCCGAACAGCCTCCTCGCGCATCGGCACCATGAAGCGCTTCCCGTCGGGACGCTCGATCTCCAGGATATCGCCGGCGCCGAAGTTCTCGACCGCGATGCAATGGCCGAGGTCCTCGCCGGTGGTGGATACGGCGGGCAGGCCAACCAGGTCGGCGTGGTAGTATTCGCCTTCTCCCAGCGGCGGCAGGGCCGACCGCGGCACGGTCAGCAGGGTGCCGCGCAGCTTCTCCGCGGCCGTGCGGTCGGCCACTTCGGCGAAGCGGGCGATCGCCCCGCCCTTGCCGTCGTCGCGCAGCTTGTCGAGGCTGAGCGCGGAATCGTTGAAGGCGCGGTAACGCTTGAGCGCCGCCACGCCTTCCCCGAACAGTTTCAGGCGGACTTCGCCCGTCACGCCATGCGCGCCGACAACGGCAGCAAGCGTGACCGGGCGGTCCATTGGGGCTTAGCCCTCAGCCTTGTCTTCGGCAGCCTCTTCCGCAGCGGGAGCGGCTTCTTCTGCAGCGGCGGGAGCTTCCTCGGCGGCGGCAGGAGCTTCCTCGGCGGCCGGGGCCTCCTCGGCGGCAGCTTCCTCAGCCACGGGTGCTTCCTCGGCGGCAGCTGCTTCCTCGACAGCCGGAGCTTCCTCGACAGCCGCTTCCTCGGCAGCGGGAGCTTCCTCGACGGCGGGAGCCTCGGCTGCGGCCTTGGCGGCTTCCTCGGCCTCGGCGAGCTTGGCGGCGCGCTCCTCGGCGCGATCCTTGGCCTTCTTGCCCGGCTCCGCCTTCTGCGGATTGCTGGTCGGGGCGCGTTCCTTGACGCCCGCCTTGTCGAGGATGCGCGCGACGCGATCGGTCGGCTGGCAGCCGACGCCCAGCCAGTAGCGGACGCGGTCCTCGTTCAGCTTGACGCGCGCCGGATCGTCCTTGGCCAGCAGCGGATTGTAGGTGCCGACCTGCTCGAGATACTTGCCGTCACGGGGCGAGCGCGTGTCGGCCACGACGACCCGGTAATAGGGCCGCTTCTTGGCGCCGCCGCGCGACAGGCGAAGAGAGATTGCCATCGATTTTCTACCTTTCCTTCAAACTGTAAGACTTACTTCTTCTGAAACTGGTGATAGCCCGGCATGCCGCCGGGAAGACCGGGCAGGCCGCCGCCGGCGCCGGGCTCGGTGGGCATGCCCATGCCGCCCATCGCCGCGCCCATGCCGCCCTTGCCGAACAGCGAGGCGAGGCCTTGCAGCCCGCCCATCTTCCTGATCTGCTTCATGGCCCGACCCATTTCCTGGTGCATCTTGATGATCTTGTTGACGTCCTGCACCTGGGTGCCCGAGCCGTTGGCGACGCGGATCTTGCGCTTGGCGTTGAGCAGCTCGGGCTTCTCGCGCTCCTTGGGCGTCATCGATCCGATGATCGCGTCCATGCGGAGCAGCACCTTGTCGTCCATGCCCGAGGCCTGCATCGCCGCCTTGGCCTTCTTCATGCCGGGCAGCATCCCCGCCAGCGCACCGAGGCCACCCATCTTCTGCATCTGCCGGAGCTGCATGCGCAGGTCGTTCATGTCGAACTGACCCTTGGCCATGCGCTGGGCGAGCTTTTCGGCCTCTTCCTCCTGGATCGTCGCCGCCGCCTTTTCGACGATGGAGACGATGTCGCCCATGCCGAGAATGCGGCCCGCGACGCGGCCGGGATGGAACGGCTCGATCGCGTCGATCTTCTCGCCGGTGCCGGCGAACTTGATCGGCTTGCCGGTGACCGCGCGCATCGACAGCGCCGCGCCGCCGCGAGCGTCGCCGTCCATGCGGGTGACGATGACGCCGGTGAGGTCGACCTGGCCGGCAAAGCTCTGCGCGACGTTGACCGCGTCCTGGCCGGTCAGCGAATCGACGACGAGCAGCACTTCCCTGGGCGTCGAGATGCCGGCCACGGCCTTCATCTCGTCCATCAGCTGCTGGTCGACGTGGAGCCGGCCGGCCGTGTCGAGCAGCAGCACGTCGACTGCCTGCAGCTTGGCCGACTGCAGCGCGCGGCGGGCGATGTCGACCGGCGCCTGGCCGGCGATGATCGGCAGGGTGGCGACGCCCACCTGCTCGCCGAGCACGGCAAGCTGTTCCTGCGCGGCGGGGCGGTTGACGTCGAGCGACGCCATCATCGCCTTCTTGCCGTGCTTTTCCTTGATCAGCTTGGCCAGCTTGGCCGTCGTCGTGGTCTTGCCCGAGCCCTGCAGCCCGACCATCATGATCACCACCGGCGGCGCGGCGGCGAGATCGAGGCCGACGGTCTCTTCCCCGCCCAGCATCTCGACCAGCGCGTCGTTGACGATCTTGACGACCTGCTGGCCCGGCGTGACCGAGCGCAGCACCGACTGGCCGACCGCCTTTTCCGTGACGTCGTCGATGAAGCGGCGGACGACGGGCAGCGCGACGTCGGCTTCGAGCAGGGCGATGCGCACTTCGCGCATGGCGTCGCGGACGTCCTGCTCCTTGAGCGCGCCGCGCCCGCGCAGCTTGTCGAACACGCCGCCCAGACGATCGGAAAGGCTGTCGAACATCGCTTGGCAAACTCCAAAGCCGAAAACGCCGGTGGGCGAAACCTCGCCGACCAGCGTCCAAAACAAGCACCGCTCCAGGGGCGTTCCGGCCCCCGAGGTATGGTGAGATTTGCATCAGGCCGGATCGAGAACCGTCGTTCGCAGCCCGGCCTGAAGCAAATATCGCCATACCGGGAATGGTGGAGCCGAGGGGGATCGAACCCCTGACCTCTACAATGCCATTGTAGCGCTCTCCCAGCTGAGCTACGGCCCCGTTCCATTCCATCCGGCAGCCCTGGGAGACCACCGTTGCCCGAGCCTCGGCCCGGGACGCCGCCCTCTAGTGGGCAGCTTTGGGCTTGGCAAGGGGATTTTCGACGATTCCGCGATCAACCGCTCCCCAGCGCAGGCCGGGGCCTCAGTCGTCCGGCCAGGACGCTGGTAGGCGCGTACTACGGCCTCTCTTCTGCAGCCGGCCGAGACCCCAGCCTGCGCTGGGGCGCAGGTTGGCTGTCGATTGGCGCAGCACCCTGACTCAGCGCGCGTTGGTCATCGAGCCGGTCCCCGCCTGCATCAGGAAGGTCGAATTCCAGCCGCCGTCGACCCACAGGTTGTGGCCGGTGACATAGCTCGCGAGGTCGGACAGCAGGAACAGGATCGCCTTGGCCAGTTCGTCGGGCGTCGCCGGCCGGCCGAGCGGCAGCAGCTCCTTCATCTTGGCGAGCCCGGCCTCGCCGAAGTCGAGCCGCGGCGTGGCGCAGGACCCGGGCATGGCCGCGTTGACGCGGATGCCGTGCGGTCCCCACTCGGCCGCCATGGTGCGGATCAGGTTGATCATCCCCGCCTTGGCCGCGCCGTAGCCACCGTGGTTCGGCGCCGAGGTGAGCCCGCTGACCGAGCTGACGCAGGCGATCGCGCCGGGCTTGCCGTTGCGGATCAGCGAGCGTGCGACGGCGCGGGCGGGCAGGAAGAACGAGGTCAGGTTGATCCGGTGCGCCTCTTCCCACTGGTCGAGCGTGAAATCGAGCAGCTGGCCCCAGACGCCGAGACCGATCACGGTCGCCATGACATCGACCGCGCCCAGTGCCTCCTCGGCCCTGGCGAGCGTCTCTACGACGCTTTCCTCGACCGTCACGTCGCAGACCAGGGCGACGGCCCTGCGGCCGCTTGCCCTGATCTCCTCGGCGATCTTTTCCGCCCGCTCGGGCACGATGTCGACCACGGCGACATGGGCACCGGCCTCGGCCAGGCGCAGCGAGGTACGCTCGCCCATGCCGTAGCCGCCGCCCCAGACGATGGCGACCTTGTCGGTCATCCCCAGCATATCGGTTGAACTGGCCATGACCGTCCTCAGGGCGCGTGATTCGGCCGGCTCTGGCGTCCGGTCTTGTTCGCCCATTCCTCGATCAGCCCGTCGTAGAGCGGATGCTCGATGAGCTCGTACTTCTCGGGGAAGTTGAAATTGGCCGACTGGACCTGGCCGGTCTCCTTGAGCTCGCGCATCATCTTCAGGTGATTGGCCGCGGCCGTCACCCAGCCGCCGGTCGCCATGTTGAAAGCGGTGCCCGGCAGGCTGAAGCCCATCGTCGCGACCGGGACCTTCGAGCCGAAGGCCTTGACCAGCTCGGGCACGGCATCGGGGCGCGGCGGATAGAACAGCACGTCGGCGCCGGCCTCGGCATAGGCGTGGCCGCGCTTGATCGCCTCTTCCATCGAGCCGCTGCCACCGCCGCCCGCCTCGCTCGGGTAAAGCTCGTCGCAGCGGGCGATGATGACGAAGTCCAGGCCGGAATCGCGCTGCGCCCGCCGCGCCGCGTCGATGCGCGCCTGCTGGTCGGCGATCGACCACAGGCCGTTGACGTGCTTCGAATGCTTGGGGTTGCGCTCGTCCTCGACGTGGAAGCCGGCGATGCCCTGCTGGATGTAGCGGCGCGTGAAGTGATAGGCGTCGGCCACCGTCTCGCCCAGCGTGTCGGCATCGGCGATCAGCGGGATCGACATGACGTTGGCGATGCGGCTGGCCTGCTCGATCTGCTCGACCTGGCTGAACACGCCGTTGTCCGGCACGGCATAGTGGAATGCGCTGCAGGCGTGGCCGCCGAGATAGGCGGCGGGAAAGCCGACATATTCGCAGATCCGCCCGGTGATCGCCGAGAAGGTGTCGCCGCAGACGAAATGCTCGCCCTTGTCGATCAGCGCGCGGAGTTTTGCTCCTGGACTTGGCATGGGTGTTCTCTCTCCCTGTGTGGATCGCGGCCGCGGCCGGACGATTCCTGTGATCGTTGCACGGGCGCAAGCGGCAGGCAAGGCTCCGCGCCGGGGCGAGATGCGACGATGGACGAGAGCGCGAAAGGGCGGGGTGCCGGTGCGAGTGGATTAGGGTGGGGAAGCCGGAGGGAGCCATTTCCTCCCCGGAACGGGGAGGGGGACCGCCGCCGCAGGCGGTGGTGGAGGGGCAGGTGCGGGTTATCTGAACGGATGCTGGAAGCGCCCCTGTCCCACAGATGTTCGGAGACGAGGCCGGTGCCCCTCCACCACGCCGCTGCGCGTCGCGGTCCCCCTCCCCGTGCCGGGGAGGAACTGGGCAAAGTTTCACCTCCGCTCCCTGCACCCGTGAGGTATGGGGACTGCAACCAACATAGTTCGTATTTTCAAGCGAAATCGCACCCCGTTGTCACAATCCGCCCGGGCTAAAGCTCACCCCAAGCCCTCCAGCACGGGAATCAGCGCGTCGTAGTGGTCGATCACGGCGGTTGCGCCGAGCTCGCCGACCGGCAGGTCGTTGAAGCCGAAGCTCACCGCCACGCACGGCATGCCGGCCGCCCGGGCCGCGCGGGTATCGTAGGTGGTGTCGCCGACGTAGGCTGCGCTGCCGCCGCCGGCGCGGGCGATCATTTCGTCGAGCTGGTCGCGTGCCGGCTTGGCGCGGCCGGGGCCCAGGGTGTCGCCGCCGATGATGGTGTAGAAGCGTCCCGCCAGGCCCAGTTCCTCGAGGACCCTGACGGCCAGCGCCTCCAGCTTGTTGGTCACCACGGCAAGCCGGACGCCGCGTGCCGCGAGGCCGTCGAGCATGGCTTCGGCGCCGGGAAACGGGCGCGTGCCGACGGCGATGTTCGCTCCGTAGAAGCGCAGCAGCTCGTGGTTCAGATGGTCGAAATCGTCCTGGGGAATGCCGCCCGTCTCCTCGAGCGCGCGCAGCAGCATCTTCTTGCCGCCGCCGCCGATCAGCCGCCGCACCTGGCCCGCCGGGACTTGCGGCCGCCCGGCGATCGCCAGGGCATGATTCACCGCCGCCCCGAGATCGGCCTCGGTGTCGAGCAGGGTTCCGTCGAGGTCGAAACCGACGATGTCGAAGGGAAATCGCGCCATGGCCGGGGGCGATGGCCGGGGATTCTGGAAACTGCAAGACTTTGCTGGCAAAGGATCGGGCATGAACAGCCAGACTTCCCCTCTCGCCGTCATCGTCCTGGCCGCCGGCAAGGGCACGCGCATGAAAAGCGACCTGCACAAGGTGCTGCATCCGATCGCCGGTCGGCCGATGCTCGACCACCTACTGGCCAGCGCCGCCGAGCTGCACCCCGAACGCCAGGTGGTAGTGGCCGGCCACGGCCGCGAGCAGCTGGAGAAGGCGCTGGGCGATCGCGCCGTCATCGCCGTGCAGGAGCCGCAGCTGGGCACTGCCCATGCCGTGCAGCAGGCCCGGACCGCGCTGGCCGGCCATGCCGGCGACGTGCTGGTGCTTTACGGCGACGTGCCGTTCGTTCGCACGCAGACGATGCGGGCGATGCTCGAGCGGCTCCACGGCGCGGATCGGCCCGCCGTCGTGGTGCTCGGCTTCGAGCCCGAGGATCCGCTGCAGTACGGCCGGGTGATCGCCAGCGAGGGCGTCATCGCGAAAATGGTCGAGCACAAGGACGCGAGCGAGGCCGAGCGCGCCTGCCGGCTGTGCAATTCCGGCCTGCTCGCCGCCCGCGCCGACGATCTCTTCGCGCTGCTCGACCGGGTCGGCAATGCCAATGCCCAGGGCGAATACTACCTCCCCGACGTGGTCAACATCGCCGCCGGCGACGGCCGGGCCTGCGCGGTCGTCACGACCGACGATCCCGACGAGGTCGCCGGCATCAACAGCCGCGCCGAGCTCGCCGAGGCCGAGGCCCGCTGGCAGCAGCGGCGGCGGCGGCAGGCGATGGACGACGGCGCGACGCTGGTCGCTCCCGAAACCGTGTGGTTCGCCTGGGATACCAAGCTCGGCCGCGACGTGCTGGTCGAGCCCAACGTGTTCTTCGGGCCGGGGGTGACGGTGGCCGACGGCGTGACGATCCGCGCCTTCTGCCATATCGAGGGCGCTTCGCTGGCCGGTGGCGTGGAAGTCGGGCCCTATGCCCGCCTGCGGCTCGGCGCGGTGCTGCAGGAGAAGGCGAAAGTCGGCAACTTCGTCGAAGTGAAGAAGGCGGTGCTCGGCCCCGGCGCCAAGGCGAGCCACCTCAGCTATATCGGCGATGCCGAAGTCGGCGCCGGCGCCAACATCGGCGCGGGCACGATCACCTGCAACTACGACGGCTATTTCAAGTACAAGACGGTGATCGGCGAACGCGCCTTCATCGGCTCCAACAGCGCGCTGATCGCGCCGGTGCGGATCGGCGCCGACGCCATCGTCGCCGCCGGCAGCGCGGTCTCGCGCGACGTCGCCGACGGCGAGCTGCGGCTGGTCCGGGCCGAGCAGCTGGTCAAGCCCGGCTGGGCCGATCGCTTCCACGACATGATGAAGAAGAAGAAGGCCGAAAAGAAGGATAAGGCTTGATCTGATATCATGATATGATATCAAGATATCGCTATGACACGCATCCTCGCAGACCTTCCCGATGACGACATCAAGTGGCTCGATGCCCGCGCGGCAGAGCAAGGAAAGTCGCGCGCTTCGGTCCTGCGCGAGGCCGTCGCGAAGTACAAGGCGCAGGCACAGCCCGCGAGTGGCAAGGAATGGCTGGAGCTAGGCTTCGGCGCCTGGAAGGATCGTACCGACATCGGCGATTCGGTCGAATGGCAGCGCCGCGAACGCGCTGCCTCGACGCGGCCCTGGGACGACGACTACGAGGAGACCAAGGCCGAATTTCCCGATCTGTTCGACGCCGAGGATGATAGGCAGCGCCGTATCTATCTCGACATGATGGCAGGGAAGTACCCGGCGCCGAAGAAGCCGGGCCCTGGATGAGCGGCTTCGCCTTCGACGCCAACATCGTGATCGATGCGCTGACCGGCTTCGAGCCTGCGCGCGACGAGATTCTGCGAGCATTGGAATTCGGCTCGCGCGCCTGGATTAGCCGCATGGTCTGGATCGAGGTCATGTCCAAGGGGTCGGCTGAAGCCCTGCGAAGAGCGGAATTGATGCTCTCAGGTTTCGGAATCGACGAAATCGACGCGGAAATCGCGGCGCGGGCTGCGGGTTTGCGGCGGGAGCGCCCACGCCTGAGGTCGCCAGACGCTATCATCCTGGCGAGCGCGATGGTCCGCGGCCGCGTTCTCGTCACCCGCAATACCAAGGACTTCCCGGCCAACATGCCGGGAATTCGCGTTCCCTATATTCTTTAGAGAGGCACCCGGGCCATGTGTGGAATCATCGGTATCGTCGGCAAGGAGGAAGTGGCCGATCGCCTGGTCGACGGGCTGCGCCGCATGGAATACCGGGGCTACGACAGCGCCGGCATCTGCACTGTGCACGGCGGCGAGCTGATCCGCCGGCGCGCGCCGGGCAAGCTGGCGAACCTGACGCGCGAGCTGGCGCGCGATCCCGCTCCGGGCGACATCGGCATCGCCCACACCCGCTGGGCGACGCACGGCGCGCCGACCGCAGCCAATGCCCATCCGCACTCGACCGAGGCCCTGGCGCTGGTCCACAACGGCATCATCGAGAATTTCCGCCAGCTCAAGGAAGCGCTCTCGGCGCGCGGCCGCAGGTTCGAGAGCGACACCGACACCGAAGTCGTCGCCCACCTGATTTCCGAGCAGGTCGAGGCGGGCGTCTCGCCCGAGGAAGCGGTCAGGATCGCGCTGCCGCAGCTGCGCGGCGCCTTTGCCCTGGCGATCGCCTTCCGCGACCACCCCGACATGCTGATCGGCGCCCGCCTCGGCTCGCCGCTGGTCGTCGGCTTCGGCGAGGGCGAGACCTTCCTGGGCTCCGATGCCCTCGCCCTCGCGCCGCTCACCCAGCGGATCACCTACCTCGAGGAAGGCGACTGGGTGATCGTCACGCGCGATGGCGCCGAGATCTTCGACCGCGACAACCGGCCCGTCACCCGCCCGGTGGTCGCGTCGGGCGCGTCGGCCGTCGCGATCGAGAAGGGCAACTACCGCCACTTCATGCAGAAGGAGATCTTCGAGCAGCCGACGGTCGTCGCCCAGACGCTGAAAAGCTATATCCGGCAGGTCGACCAGAGCGTGGCCCTGCCGCAGATCGATTTCGACCTGTCAAAGATCAACCGCATCACCATCGTCGCCTGCGGAACCTCGTACTACGCGGGCATGGTCGCCAAGTACTGGTTCGAGCAGTTCGCCCGCCTGCCGGTCGACATCGATGTCGCCAGCGAGTTCCGCTATCGCGACCCGGTGCTGGAGCCGGGCGGGCTCGCGCTGTTCATCTCGCAGTCGGGCGAGACGGCCGACACCCTGGCGGCGCTGCGCCACTGCAAGGCCGCCGGGCAGACGATCGCGGTCGTCGTCAACGTGCCGACCAGCTCGATGGCGCGCGAGGCCGACCTGCTGCTGCCCACCCATGCCGGGCCGGAGATCGGCGTCGCCTCGACCAAGGCCTTCACGTGCCAGCTCGCCGTGCTCGCCGCTCTCGCCGCGCACCTTGCAGTCAGGCGCGGGCGCATGGACCGCGCCGAGGAATGCGACGTCGTCTCGCACCTGATCGAGACGCCGGCCTGCCTCAATGCCGCGCTGGCCCACGACGACGAGATCGCGGCCATGGCCCACCTCATCGCCCCGGCCCGCGACGTGCTCTACCTCGGCCGCGGCCCCGACTATCCGCTGGCGCTGGAAGGCGCACTGAAGCTGAAGGAAATCAGCTATATCCATGCCGAGGGCTATGCCTCGGGCGAGATGAAGCACGGCCCCATCGCGCTGATCGACGAGGCCGTGCCGGTGATCGTCCTCGCCCCCTCCGGCCCGCTGTTCGAGAAGACGGTCAGCAACATGCAGGAAGTCCGCGCCCGCGGCGGCAAGATCGTGCTGATTTCCGACGCCGAGGGACTGGCGGAGGCCGGCGAAGGCTGCCTCGCGACGATCGAGATGCCCAAGGTCCACCCGCTGATCGCGCCCATGGTCTATGCGGTGCCGGTGCAGCTGCTGGCCTATCACGTCGCCTGCGTCAAAGGCACCGACGTCGACCAGCCGCGCAACCTGGCGAAGAGCGTGACCGTCGAATAGGCTGACAGTCCGGCAAGAGGTTTACGCGACGCTAACTTGTCGCCGGGTATACCCGCCCGGTGCAACAGGAATCCACAGGTATTGCCTCTCTGCCCAAGGACTTACCGGTCCTGGCGGTACTGGGCCTCACCGACCCGGGCGACGGCGACTGGTCGCGCCTGCGCGGCCTGCAGTATTCCAGCCTGGCGACGGCCACCGTCACGCGCCTCGTGGCGCACGGCCTGGCCGCCGTCGCCACGGCCGGTCTGCTGATCGGCAAGCTGCACATCCTCCTGATCCTGGTCTGGCTGGCGGCGCTGGCCGCCACGCTCTACTACGGCGCCAAGATCGACGCCTCGCTGGTCGATGCCGACCGCCGGCGGATGTCGCGCGACGAAGTCAACCGCCAGAACCTGAGCTCGGTCGCGCTGTCGCTGGCCTGGGTCGTGCCGATCGCCTTCTTCGGGCCCTTCGCCGACACGCAGACCCAGCTGAAGATCTGGACGGTCCTCGCCATGCTGATGACGGCATCGGCCGTGCTGCTGCCGGCGGTGCCGCTGGGCACGCTGATGTTCGCGGGCATCGTCGGCGGCGCGGCGGTGATCAGCTTCCTGGCGACCGGCGTGTTCGACATGGCGCTGGTCGCCCTGGCCTTCGTCGTCACCATATCGCTCGGCGCGCTCGAGGCGGCGCGGCGCTACCTGATGACCAAGGTGGCCGAAGCCGGCATCACCGAAAAGAACGAAGTCGTCTCGCTGCTGCTGCGCGAGTTCGAGGAAGGCGAAGCCGACTGGCTGTGGCAGATCGACACCTCGCGCCGCGTGCGCGCGGTGTCGCCGCGCTTCGCCTATGCCCTGGGCAAGGACCCGCGAGAGATCGACGGCAAGCCGTTCATCCAGCTGATCGCCGGCCCCGCCTGGGAAACCGGCCAGTTCCCCTCCAGCCTCCACGACCTTGCCGAGCGCCTGAAGCGCCGCGAGAGCTTTTCGAACCTGCTGGTGCGGGTGACGATCAACGACCAGCAGCGCTGGTGGGAACTGTCGGGCACGCCGAAGCTCGACGAGAACGGCGTCTTCGACGGATTCCGCGGCGTCGGCTCGGACGTCACCCAGCAGCGCGAGAGCTCGGACAAGATCGCCTACATGGCGCGCTACGACACGCTGACCGGCCTGCCCAACCGCATGATGCTGACCGAGGCTCTGGCCGAAGCGCTGGCCTATGCCGAACAGTGGCGCACGCGCTGCGCCTTCCTGATGATCGACCTAGACCGGTTCAAGGCGGTCAACGACACGCTCGGCCATCTCGTCGGCGACCAGCTGCTGGCGCGAGTCTCGGAACGCATCCGCGAGCAGATGACCGAGAACGAGCTCTGCGGCCGGCTCGGCGGCGACGAATTCGCCATCGTCATCCGCGACGCATCGGACCTAGACCACGTCAACCGCGTGGCGCAGCGGGTCATCGACCGGCTGTCGCAGCCCTACGAAGTCGATCACCACACGCTCTACGTCGGCGCCAGCATCGGCTCGGCGGTGGGCCCGCGCGACGGCTCGACCGTAGAGACGCTGCTGCGCAACGCCGACCTCGCGCTGTACCAGGCCAAGGACGACGGCGGCGGCGCTCACTTCACCTACGAGCCGGCGCTGCATGCCCATGCCGAGGAGCGCCGCCGGCTGGAATTCTCGCTGCGCCGCGCGCTCGAGCGCAACGAGCTGATGCTGCACTACCAGCCGGTGGTCGACGCGACCACCGAGGCCCTGGTGAGCTTCGAGGCGCTGCTGCGCTGGAACAGCGAGGAGCACGGCTTCGTCAGCCCCGCCAAGTTCATCCCGCTGGCCGAGGATACCCGCCTCATCGTGCCGATGGGCGAATGGGTCCTGCGCGAGGCCTGCCGCGAGGCCGCGCAATGGCCGGGGCACGTCAAGGTCGCGGTCAACGTCTCGGGCGAGCAGCTGCTCGATCCCAACTTCGCCGCCAGCGTCGTCGGTGCCCTGTCGAGCAGCGGCCTGCCGCCGCAGCGGCTCGACCTCGAAGTGACCGAGAGCATCTTCGTGCGCGACGCCAACCAGGCCCGCGCCGCGCTCGAGCAGATGATGGCGCTGGGCTGCGGCGTCTCGCTCGACGATTTCGGCACCGGCTATTCCTCGCTCGGCTACCTGCGGCGCCTGCGCTTCTCGACGATCAAGGTCGACCGCAGCTTCGTCCAGGGCGCCGCGACCGGCAATCCGGAAAGCCTGGCGATTATCCGCGCCGTCGTCGCCATGGCCGACAGCCTGGAGATGGCGACCACTGCCGAAGGGGTGGAGACCGAAGCCGAGCTGGAGATCGTCCGCGATCTCGGCTGCAAGAACATCCAGGGCTATTACTTCGGCCGGCCGATGATCCCCGCCGAGGCGCGCAAGCTGTTCGAGCAGCGGGCCTTTGCCGGGGGCGAGGCGGCCTGAGGGCCCTGCTGGCGCAAACGTCCGCGCACACTATCGTCGCCCCGGGCACACTATCGTCATCCCGGGCGCTTTATCGTCGTCCCGGGCGTGTCCCGGGACCGTTCGCCACCGGGCAGACCCTTCCATCGACGAGGCCCGCGGTCCCGGGTCAAGCCCGGGGCGACGGATAAGTCCTCACCGTGTTCTTGGCGAAGCGCCCGCCCCTAAGCCCCCACCAAGCCGCGCACCGCGCTTTCGAACAGCGCCCGCCCGTCGGTGCCGCCGTGGGCGTCTTCGATCGCCCGCTCGGGATGCGGCATCATGCCCAGGACATTGCCCGCCTCGTTCAGGATCCCGGCAATCGCCCTGGCCGAGCCGTTGACGTCCTCGCCGTAGCGGAAGGCCACCCTGCCCTCGCCCTCCAGGCGGTCCAGCGTCGCCGCGTCGGCGAAATAGTTGCCGTCGTGGTGCGCCACCGGAATGGCGATGGTCTGGCCCCGGCTGTAGCCCGAGGTGAACAGCGACTGCGAATTCTCGACCACCAGCGGCACGGTGCGGCAGACGAAGCGGATGCCGGCATTGCGCATCAGCGCGCCCGGCAGCAGCCCGGCTTCGGTCAGGACCTGGAAGCCGTTGCAGACGCCCAGGACCGGCACCCCGCGACCGGCGGCGGCGACCACCGCCTGCATGATCGGCGAACGCGCCGCCATGGCGCCCGAGCGCAGGTAGTCGCCGTAGGAGAAGCCGCCCGGCAGGGCGATGAAGTCGAGCCGCTCGGGCAATTGCGCCTCGCGATGCCAGACGCGGAACGGCGCGGCGCCGGAAATCTTCTCCAGCGCATCCGCCATGTCCCGGTCGCAGTTCGATCCCGGGAAAGTGATGACGGCGGACCGGAAGCTCACGGAGCCACCCGCTCGATGCGGTAATTCTCGATCACCATGTTCGCCAGCAGCTTGCGGCACATCTCGTCGAGCGCGGCGTCGGTCACGCTGTCGTCGACCTCGAGCTCGATCAGCCGGCCGGCGCGGACGTCGTGCACCCCGGCAAAGCCCAGCCCTTCGAGCGAATGCTGGATGGCCCTGCCCTGCGGGTCGAGCACGCCGTTCTTGAGGCTGACATGGACGCGGACTTTCATCGCGGGGCCTTTCCACCGGATTCGCAAAGGGGATTCGGCTGCGAGCCTATGCCGCCGCGGAGCCAAAGGGGCAAGGTTTGCCGCAACCGTTCTGCCCAGCCTGCAGCCGAACCTGTCCGACCCGGCCGCAGCGATCGATCCGATCGGGCTTTCCCGTTGAAAGCAATCGCGCCCCGTGCCATCCCCCGCGGCCGTCGCCCGGTTCGCCGGCGCCGCCATCGGGGCAACACGTTCGGAGCACGAGATGAGCATTTCCTTCAAGGACAGGGTGGCGATCGTCACTGGCGCCGGCGGCGGATTGGGCCGTGCTTACGCACTCGAACTGGCACGGCGCGGGGCCAAGGTGGTGGTCAACGACCTCGGCGGCGCGCGCGACGGCACCGGGCATTCCGACGCGGCGCTGCAGGTGGTCGAGGAAATCAGGGCGGCCGGCGGCGAGGCGATGTCGAACGGCGGCAACGTCGCCGAATACGAGCAGATGGTCGAAATGGCGGCCAAGGCCAGGGAAGCCTGGGGCGGCATCCACATCCTGATCAACAATGCCGGCATCCTGCGCGACAAGACTTTCGCCAAGATGGACATGCAGGACTTCGAACTGGTCGTCCGCGTCCACCTGCTCGGCTCGGCCTTCGTCACCAAGGCGGTCTGGGAGACGATGCGCGAACAGAACTACGGCCGCATCCTGATGACCAGCTCATCGACCGGGCTCGGCGGCAATTTCGGCCAGTCGAACTACGGCGCGGCCAAGATGGGCCTCGTCGGCCTGGCCAAGACGCTTTACCTCGAAGGGGCGAAGTACAACATCCGCGTCAATTCGCTGGCGCCGACCGCCGGCACGCGCATGACCGCCGACATCTTCCCCGAGGAAGCCTTCAAGGCCTTCACGCCCGAGAACGTGGTGCCGGCAGCGCTGTTCCTGGTGTCGGACGACGCCCCGACCAACGCCATCGTCGGCGCCGGCGGCGGCGTCTACCAGGGCGCCTGGCTGACCATGAACCAGGGCGTGCTGCTGCCCGAGGCCGAGCGCACCGTCGAAGGCTTCGCCGCCGCCTGGGAGCGCATCGACGACCGCTCCACCGCAAAGCCGGTGCAGAACGGCATGGAGCAGAGCGCGCACGCGCTCGAGCTGATTCATCGGGCCATGGGGAACTGAGATCCTCCCCTGGAAGGGGAGGATTTGGCTATCGCCTCAATCCACCAGCTTCAGCAACCGCCGCTCCAGCGGGAATAGCACGCCGGCGAGGTCGTGGCCGCGCTTGAGCACCTGCCCGGCCTCGCCGAACAGGGTCCACATGCCCTGCTTGTTGCGCAGCGCCGGCCGCTTTTCGATTCGCGCCTGGGGGCGTTCGGCAGCGCGGCGGAAGGCGCAGAAGCTGGCGGCGTCGCCGGCGAAGTCCATCGCATAGTCGCGCCACTGCCCGGCGGCGACCATGCGGCCGTAGAGGTCGAGGATGCGCTGCAGCTCGATGCGGTCGAAACCGACCTGGGTCTGACGGCTATTGGGAAATGCAATGACAGTGGCGCCGGACCCGTTCATCCCTGCGCCCCCTGCCTGCATCCCTTAGCTCCTTGTCCGGGTGCGGGAGGCAGGGGCATCCGCCTTCTTTGCGGCGTCGCGCTCGGCCAGCAGTTCCTCGAGCTGGGCGCGCAGCGCGGCCACTTCGGCTTCCAGCCCCTCGATCCGCGGGCCGGCGGGCTCGCCGCCTTCCTTGCACGGCGTGCCGTAGGGGATGAAGTCCTGCGCCCAGGTTTCCGCCTTCACCAGGGTCGAGCGCGCCTTGACCCCGACCATCGTCGCGCCTTCGGGCACGTCGTCGGTGACGACGGCATTGGCGCCGACCCGCGCCCGCTGCCCGACGGTGATCGGACCGAGGATCTGCGCGCCGGAGCCGACGATGACGTTGTCTTCCAGCGTCGGGTGGCGCTTGCCGCCGACGCCGTTGGCCGGATTGGTGCCGCCCAGCGTGACGCACTGGTAGATGGTGACGTTGTCGCCGATATCGGCCGTCTCGCCGATGACGGTGAAGCCATGGTCGATAAACAGGTGCTTGCCGATCCGGGCGCCGGGATGGATGTCGATCCCGGTGAGGAAGCGCGAAAGGTGGTTGACCGCGCGAGCCAGGAAGAACAGCCGTGCATTGAACAGGGCATGGGCCACGCGATGCCAGGCGACCGCCCACAGGCCCGGATAGAGCAGCACTTCCCAGCGCGACCGCGGCGCCGGGTCGCGGGCGACAATGGAGTCAAGGTAACGGACAAGCCCTGCAAACATCGCGTTATTTTCCCATCAAAAGCCGATCAAGGCAAGCGCGGCTGCCCCTTGCCCGACATTTCGGCCAGCGCTTCGCGCCAAATCGCCATGCCGGGGGCCTGTTTTCGTTCCAGACTGAGACGGTCGATGGCCGCCACCAGATTTTCGACGCCCATGTGGCTACGCTCGCAGCGCGGGACAAGATAGGACGTCGCCGCCTCGTCCAGGACGAGCCCGCGCATCTCGGCATGAAGGGCGATCAGCTCGCCCAGCATGGCGTCGTCGGGCGCGCCGATCGACAGCTCCAGCGCGGCCCCCAGGCGGGACGCGAGGTCGGGCAGGGCGATGGCCCAGTCGCCCTCTCGCTTGACCAGCAGCAGCGCCCGGCCGCTTTCCTGCGCGCGGTTCCACTGGTGGAACAGCGCCTGCTCGTCGGCGCGATCGGCATCGTCGACCGCGTCGCCCTGGCCGCTTGCCACGAACCAGCGCGCGAGCAGCGACTTGCCCGAGCGCGGCGGCCCGGACAGGATGGCGGTGCGGAACGGCCAGGCCGCCGTATTGCCGAAAGCCTCGATCGTCGCGGCATTGGCATTGCCGACGACGATGCGCGGCGGATTCGCGCCCGCCCCCGCGCCGAGCGGCAGGGCTATCTGCGACACGATCCGCTCCTCAGCGCCGGATGGCCAGCGCGCCGTTGCCGACGGTCACTTGCCAGCCGCGGGCCCGCAGGCCGGCGGCCAGTGCGTCGAGATCGCCGGCGATCGTCACCCGCATGACCGAGGTGCCGCCGATGGCGATGCTGGTCGTGCCGGCGGCCTGGACCCCGGCCACGCTCCGCACCGCCGAGAGCGCGCCGTCGACGGCGCGGGCATCGGGCGAGGCGAACTGGACGGTGTAGGTCGCGATCGCCGGTGCGGCCTGAGTCGGCCCGGTGAGCGGCGCTGCACTGGCCGTGGCCGTGGGTTCCGCGCTCTCGCCCGCTTCGGCGCCGATCGCGGCCTTGAGCGCGCTCATCGCGGCGTAGAAGGCCTGCTGGTCGGCGACGAGCGTCGGGTCGGGCTGCAGCAGCCCCTGGGCCAGCGCGCCGCGATAGATCAGGTCGATGCGCACCAGCGCCTCGTTCAGCATCTTGGGCACGCCGTCCTCGTTCGGCGCGGTCAGCGTGAAGCTTTCGAGGAACCGATTGTCCGGGCCGTAGCGCGCGGTGAACGTGCCCTTGACCGGCCCGCCCGGCCACTGCCGCTCGAGCCGCGCGACCGGGCTGATGACGTCGGCCGCGCCGAACTGGTCGAGCACGTTGCGCCACCACAGGCGGCTGCGGCGCCCGGGCTGCCCGGCCGTCAGGATCAGCGATTCGCCGCCCGCGCCGGCGGGCCGCACATAGTCGATGGGGCTCGCCGCCGTGCCGAAGTTGGCCCAGGCGCGCTGCCACTGACCCTTGACCTCGAACACCTGGCCTGCCCCGCCCGAATAGAGCACCGGGATGACCAGCAGCGGTGCCGAGCGCGACCGCTCGAGGCCGCCTTCGGCACTGACCAGGAACTGGCCCGCCTTGGCCCGGTCGAAAATCACGCCGAGCCGCGCGACGTAGCGGCGCGGGCCGATCTGCTCGCGCTCGATCACCACGGCCGAGACCATCGAATCGATCTGCTCGTCGCTCATCTTCGGGGCCTTGAGCATTTCCCAGGCCTTGCGCTGCGCTTCCTTCCAGCCGGCCGCGCGGGCTTCCTCGGCGGTCTTGCCGGTGGTGTTGACTTCGATCCCGGTGACCTGGATGTCGGTCGAGCTGGCGATCGGCGGAATGCCGCGATCGCCCTCGATCTGCGCGATCAGGCGGCCGGCGCCGATCACCGCCAGGGCGACGGCCAGCGCCAGTCCCAGGCAGGCGACAAGCTGCACCGCCGGTCCGGCCTTGCCGAACCGCAGCCGTTCGCTGCGCATGCGCTGGGAGAGAAAAGCGAGGGTCATGGGGAAAACAGGGCGCCTTTTGCCGAAAGGATCATGGAAATCCAAGCGGGAAAGCGATAGGCGCAGCACGATGTCCAACAATCCTCCCGAAAAGTCGTACAGCTACGAGCAGGCCGGCGTCTCGATCGCTGCCGGAAACGCGCTGGTGAAGGCGATCGCGCCGCTGGCCAGGGCAACCGCCCGGCCCGGCGCCGATGCCGAGCTCGGCGGCTTCGGCGGCTTCTTCGATCCGCGCGCGGCGGGCTACAAGGATCCGCTGCTGGTCGCCGCCAACGACGGCGTCGGCACCAAGGTCAAGCTGGCGATCGACCACGACCGGCACGACCGCATCGGCATCGACCTTGTCGCCATGTGCGTCAACGACCTGATCGTCCAGGGCGCCGAGCCGCTGTTCTTCCTCGACTACTTCGCCACCGGCAAGCTGGTCGGCGGCGTCGCCGAGCGAGTCGTCGCCGGCATCGCCGAAGGCTGCCGCATGGCCGGCTGCGCGCTGATCGGCGGCGAGACGGCCGAGATGCCGGGCATGTACGCCGACGGCGACTACGACCTCGCCGGCTTCTGCGTCGGTGCGGTCGAGCGTGGCGAGCAGCTGACCGGCGACCGCGTCGCGGCCGAGGACCAGTTGCTCGGCCTCGCCTCCTCGGGCGTCCATTCGAACGGCTATTCGCTGGTCCGCCGCCTCGCCGCCGACAAGGGCTGGAAGCTGGACCGCCCCGCCCTGTTCGATCCCGACCGCCTGCTGATCGACCACCTGATCGAGCCGACCCGCATCTACGTGAAGACCCTGCTGCCGCTCATTCGCGACGGCCGGATCAAGGCGCTCGCCCATATCACCGGCGGCGGCTTGCTCGAGAACATCCCGCGCGTGCTGCCCAGGGGCCTGCACGCCGAGGTCTTCGCCGACCTCTGGGAACAGCCGCGGCTGATGGCGTTCCTCCAGGCGCAGGGCAACATCGAGCCGCAGGAGATGGCGCGCACCTTCAACTGCGGCGTCGGCATGGTGCTGGCCGTCGCTCCCGACCAAGCGGAAAGCGTCGCGCGCGACCTCGCCGCGGCGGGCGAGACGGTCCACAACATCGGGCGGATCGTACCGGGCGAGCGCGGCTGCACGGTGATCGGCAGCGCCGAGGCATGGAGCGCGCGCGACGGCTGGAGAGCGACGCATAATGCCTGAGCCGGCGGGGACCCGCGCCAAGGTCGCCGTCCTCATCTCGGGCGGCGGCACCAACATGGCCGCGCTGCTCTATGCCAGCCGGGCCGATGACTGCCCCTACGAGATCGTGCTGGTGGCCAGCAACAACCCGGACGCCGGCGGGCTCCAGCTCGCCCAGGCCGAGGGGGTGGCGACCTTCGTGCTGCCGCACAAGGGCATGGAGCGCGGCGCCCACGACATGGCCATGGACGCGGCGATCCGCGCCAGCGGCGCCGGATATGTCGCGCTGGCCGGCTACATGCGGATCCTGACGCCGGAATTCGTCGGCGGCTGGGACGGCCGCATGCTCAACATCCATCCATCGCTGCTGCCGAAGTACAAGGGGCTGCACACGCACGAGCAGGCGATTGCCAACGGCGACAGCCATGCCGGCTGCAGCGTCCACCTCGTCACGGCCGAGCTCGACGGCGGGCCGGTGCTGGGACAGACGCCGGTGGCAGTGCTGCCCGGCGACACGGCCGAGACGCTCGCCGCGCGAGTGCTCATCGCCGAGCACCAGCTCTACTCGCGGATGCTGGCCCGGCTGGTGACCCGCGAACGCGATCCCGGCTACCTCGCCGGCAAGCTGCGCGAACGGGCGCTGGCCCTGCCCGAGGCCGACGAGATCCTGTCGCACGGCATGCCCTGCTTCGGCATCGTCAAGGGCAAGAAGTTCGCCTACTTCACCGACGATCACCACGGCGACGGCCGGATCGCGATGCTGGTGAAGATCAGCGGCCTCGACGAGCAGGCGATGCTGATCGAGCGCGACGGAGCCCGCTATTTCCGCCCCGCCTATTTCGGCGACGGCTGGATCGGCATCCGGCTGGACCTGGGCGGTGTCGACTGGGACGAGGTCGGCGAATGGCTTGCGCGAAGCTGGCGATCGGTCGCGCCGAAGCGGCTGACCGCGCTGATGGACGCGGCAGACGCGTTTTGAACAAAGAAACGATCCTCCCCTGTAAGGGGAGGTGGCAGCCCTGCAAGGGCTGACGGAGGGGTGTCACCGCTGGCGGCTACCCCCCACCACCCCCTTCGGCCGGGCCCCACCCCATACCGGGGCGGAAACATCCGCCGAGCTCCGCGTTTTCGGCCAGCCGG
>CAUJJI010000150.1 GCA_963205265.1 Pseudomonadota bacterium | reverse complement strand
AGGTTGCCCTGCGGATTGCCGATGATGAACTGGCCGGTGGTGTCCTTGAGCAGTTCGATCGCCGCCCAGTCCGACGGATGCAGCACGACGCCCGTCGACATCAGCTCGGAAAGAGCCGTCTGCAGCATGGCGAGGCGCAGGACATCGATGCGGGTGACAGGCGCCGGGATCGTGATCGGCGGCGCAAAGGCGGTGGCCTGGGTGTAGACGCCATGCAGATCGGTGCCGGTGCCGCCGCCGTTCAGCAGCTGGTTCTCTTCAACGAGCGCCAGGCCATAGGTCAGGCGGCCGTCGATGTAGGACTGCAGCATCGGCACGTCGTCAAGGATCTGGCGCGTTGCCAGATGGCTGACTGGTTGAAGCGGAAGGAGAGCAGCGCGGAGGCGTGGTAACGCGTCAGGCCGTAGTCGGTCCGATAGGACGGCGGCAGGAAGGCCAACTGCTTGTCGGTCGGCGGTTGCCGCAGCCAGGTGGCCACCCGGGACCTCTGGGTTTACGACTTCCGCACCAACATGCGCTTCGATGCCCCAGCGCAGCCCATAATCGAAGGCACGGTGTATTGTCGGGGCTTCGGAGAGGGCGATGATCCAGGGTTCGGGGTGGCCCTCCTCGTGAACCATGGCGACATGGGTCCGCACGCGCTTGTGGGTGAGTTCGATGTCGCTGAGCATGCGCTCGCCACGGGCGAAGCACTCGCCAAGCGTCGTCTCGCCGTCCTGCTCGAACACCAGCAGCTCCTGCTTGAGCCTCAGCCGCCAGTGCCACCCCTGCTTCCGGCACCAGGCGATGAGATCGGGGCTGCCATAGAAACGGTCGCCCATCAGCACCACCCTCACTCCCTCGGGCAGCATGGCCCGCACCGCTTCCAGCGCCTTGCGCTGTTCGGCAATGCCGATGGCGCCCTGCGTCTCCTTCACTCGCCAGGCCAAGGGCAGCGCCCGGTTGCCGAGGCGCACCGAGACCATCACCATCTGGTGCAGATCGGTCGCCTTGCTCTGGTCGATCATCAGCACAACGGTCTGTCCGGCGTCCGCCAGATGCTTCAGCACCTCGCGACCATAAGGCGCCATCACCGCGTCCACATCCACCAGATCATTGGACAGAAAACGCTCGATCCACTGATAGCGCTTGATGACCAGCTTGCACGGCCGTGGCAGTGAGGCCGCAAGGTCCATGCAATTGGCGCTGCGCACCTCCAGCATCGTCGCCACCAGAAGACCCAGCTTGCCGCGCTGCGTCTGACCTGACCCCCGCGAATTCCTCCAAGGTGGAGTAGAGTCCAACCGAGAAGGAAGGGCTTTGAGATGAAGCGGAAGCAGTTCAGCGAAGAGCAGATCATCGGGATCCTGAAGGAGGCGGAGGCGGGAGCCGTGGTGACGGAGCTTTGCCGCCGCCACGGGCTGTCGAGCGCAACCTTCTATGCCTGGAAGGCGAAGTACGGCGGGCTGGAGGTCTCGGAGGCGAAGCGTCTGCGGGCGCTGGAGGACGAGAACGCGAAGCTGAAGCGGCTACTGGCGGACGCCATGCTGGACAACGCCGGGCTGAAGGAACTTCTGTCAAAAAAATGGTGACGCCCGCCGGCAGGCGAGAAGCGGTCGCGCATCTTCTGCGGATGCCGGGGATGAGCGAGCGGCGGGCGTGCCGCGTGATCGGGGTGGATCGGACGAGTGTCCGCTACCGCCCACGCCGGGGTGACGACGGTTACTTGCGGGAACGGCTGCGGGCCTTGGCGCTGGAGCGCCGGCGCTTCGGCTATCGGCGCCTGCATATCCTGTTATGCCGGGAGGGCCTGGCCGTGAATCGGAAGAAGGTGCAGCGGCTCTACCGCGAGGAAGGATTGTCGGTGCGCCGCCGCCGGGGCCGGAGACGGGCCGTCGGCACGCGGGCGCCCCTGGCGCTGCCGGCCCTGCCGAACCAGCGCTGGAGCCTGGACTTCGTGCACGACCAGCTCGGCGACGGCCGTCGCTTCCGGGTGCTGAACATCGTCGACGACGTGACGCGGGAATGCCTGCGGGCGGTGGTCGACACGTCCTTGTCCGGTCGGCGCGTCGTGCGGGAGCTGACCGAGTTGATCGCCGAGCGGGGCAAGCCGCGGATGATCGTCAGCGACAACGGCACCGAACTGACCTCGAACGCGGTACTGGCCTTCGCCGGCGCCTTCGGCATCGAGTGGCATTACATCGCACCAGGCCGGCCGATGCAGAACGGCTTCGTCGAGAGCTTCAATGGGCGCATGCGGGACGAGCTTCTGAACGAGACCCTGTTCTTCAGCCTGCGCCATGCCCGCGCGGTCGTCGCCGACTGGATCGAGGATTACAACACCGAGCGGCCGCATTCCTCGCTCGGATACGAGACGCCGGCAGCCTACGCCGCCGGCCTGCGCAAGCAATGGGAGGGGCATGCCCCTCCCATTGCTTCAATCTCCAACATGCGGAACTCTGACCACGGATCTCTGCTTCCAGCCGGATGAACCATGGGGGTCAGGTCACCTCCTGCGCTGGCCCGGCAGCTTCGCCTCAAGGTCCGCTATGATCCCACGAGCAACGTGTTCGATCCCGCCCATCACGGTTCCTCCGCCTGAAAAAAGGCGGACTCCTTGAATCACACCCGGATTCTTCAGGGCAAGAAAAAACTGAGGGATGCTAAGATTTGATGAGGTAGAACCCTTGATCTGCCAGAAGAATCATGCTAGCCAAGCTCCATGGGAAGTACCTTCTTCACGCTGAGTGATGGTATGAGGCGCCTATTAGGCGCACTCGTCGCTGTGGCATTTCTCATGGCGAGCGTCGGCATTGGCCACTCCATGCCCGCATCAGGTCCCCATGACCATCCGGTCGAGACCACATCGCCCCATGCGGACGACTGTCATGCGCGCGTCTCGCAAGTGGAGGATTGCGGCGAAACCGCAGCACAGCAGGACCAAGGGCAGCCCGCGACGCACGGGACCCTTGGAAACTGCTGCGTCGTCGCTTGCTCTCCGACTGTTATCGTCGCCGCCATTGCGGAAGTCGCCGTCATCACCTTTTCCGGGATACGGCTGGGTGTTCATGTAGACCGGTTCGCCGGCTCGAATGCCCCGGACGGCCTTTTCCGTCCTCCCCGCGCTCGCGTCTGATCTCCGCGCGGCTGCCCTGCTCGGGCGGGATTCGGACATCGAGAACTTCGCGTTCCTGCTGACTTAAGATCTGCGCTCGTTCGGGCGCGGCAGGTCCGGAAGTGCACTATCGCACGTCCCGTCTCCCTTCCAATTCGCTTGTCACGCCCGCCGGAGGTTTTGCTCCCGGCCGCTGGAGGTCTGTGTCCTCAAACAGCCTCGACACTCTCATCAATGTGACAAACAGGATTCGCAAAATGTCGAAGACGCTCCCGAACCTTCTCCGCATCTCTTTGCTCGCCGGCCTCACGACGATCGCCGCCACGAGCGCCGCTTTCGCATCTCCCGGTCATAGCCTGGCATTCGGCGAGGCCGCCAAGGCCGAGCAGGCGACGCGCACCGTGACGATCACTATGCGCGACAATCTGTACGAACCCGAAAGTCTGACCGTGAAGCCGGGCGAGATCGTCCGCTTCGTGCTCGTGAACAAGGGCGAGCTGCTTCACGAGTTCAACATCGGTACCGCCGCCATGCACGCCAAGCACCAAGAAGAAATGGCGATGATGATGGAACACGGCATGCTGACGCCGACGGGCATGAACCATGACATGTCGAAGATGGACCATTCAAAGATGGGCGGCATGAACATGGGCGATATGAAGCATGACGACCCCAATAGCGTATTGGTTGAGCCCGGCAAGACGGCCGAACTGGTCTGGAAATTTACGCAGCCGACTGAACTGGAGTTCGCCTGCAACATCCCGGGTCACTACGAGTCCGGTATGGCCGGCCCCATCAACTTTACGAAGTGAACGGGAGGAGCAGACGATGAACAAACCAATCTCCGGCGTCTCCCGACGAGACGCACTCAAACTCGCCGGAGCGGCGGGCTTGGCCGGCACCCTCGCGGTCTATCCCGGCCGCCGCAGCTTCGCCTCTTCGACGAAGGAGTACACGCTGAACGTCGATGCCGGTCGCATCGCCGTCGACGGGATTGGCAGCAACGCCATACTGATGGGCGGCTCCGTGCCGGCGCCGACGATGCGGTGGCGCGAGGGCGACGAGGTCGTGGTCTATGCGACCAATCGTCTGGATGTGCCCACGTCCATCCACTGGCACGGCCTCCTCATTGAAGGCGTCATGGACGGCGCACCCGGCTTCAACGGCTATGTCGCCATCCAGCCCGGCGAGACCTACACCTACCGCTTCAAGCTGCGCCAGGCCGGTACCTATTGGTACCACAGCCACTCCGCGATGCAGGAGCAGCAGGGCATGTACGGCGCCATCGTCATCGAGCCCTCCGGACGCGAACCGGTACGGGCGAACCGCGACTATGTCGTGGTCCTCTCCGACCATACCCAAGAAGACCCGATGCGCGTGCTGTCCAACCTGAAGGCCGATGCCGGGTACTACAATTACGGGAAACGAACCCTCATCGATTTCTTTCGGGACGCAAACCGCGACGGGTTCAATACCGCTCTGAAGGACCGCCTCGACTGGGGCGACATGCGGATGGACCCGACCGACCTCGCGGATGTCACCGGCTACACCTTCCTGATCAATGGCCGTGGACCGAAAGACAACTGGACCGCTCTTTTCAAGCCCGGTGAGCGTGTCCGCCTCAGATTCATCAACGCATCCGCCATGAGCTTCTTCGACGTCCGCATACCGGGCCTTCCCATGACCGTGTTCTCGGCCGATGGGCAGAATGTCCAGCCGGTTCGGGTCGACGAGTTCCGCTTTGGCGTCGGCGAGACATACGACGTCATCGTGCTTCCACGCGATGACAAGGCGTTCACGATCTTCGCAGAGCCGATCGATCGTTCGGGCTATGCCCGGGCGACGCTGGCGCCGCGTGAGGGTATGGAGGCTGCTATCCCCGAACAGCGACCGCGCACGATCCTCAGCATGGCGGACATGGGCATGGCACACGGTGGCATGGACCACGGTTCGATGACGGGGATGGATCATGGCTCGATGGCGGGCGGCGCCATGTCCGGTGGCGCGATGGCTGGCATGGACCATAGCAAGATGGGCGGGGCTCCCATGGCTGGCATGGACCACGGCGCCATGGGTCATGGCGGAGCCGCGGCGGAGGGAGGAGAACGCCGCCCCTTCGGTTGGGCCGACGCAAGCACGCCGCCGGGGGCGAAGGCTCTGGACTACGCGGATCTGAAAGCGTCGACCCCGAACCCGGACGGCCGTGAACCGAATCACGAGATCGAAGTGCGGCTGACAGGCATCATGGAACGGTACATGTGGAACCTGAACGGCCGTCCCTTCGGGAAGGACGAGCCGATCCGTGTGGCCTACGGGGACCGGGTGCGCTTGAAGTTCGTCAACACGACGATGATGGCGCACCCAATGCACCTGCACGGCATGTTTGTCGAACTGGAGAACGGCCAGACCGACAGGAAGCCGCGCAAGCACGTTGTCGTGGTACCTCCCGGCAAGACCGTCTCTGCGGTGTTGACGGCGAACGAGCCGGGCGACTGGCCGTTCCATTGCCACCTTATCTATCACATGGAAGCTGGGATGATGACGCGTTTCATCGTCGAGCCGAAAAGCGCGTGAGGCAGAACGATGAAATCGATGATTGCACGATACAATTTTCGGCAGGAACTTGCGTTCCTTGCCGGTTTTCTCCCCGCCGTGTTCCTGTTCGGCCCGGCCCAGTCCGCCGAGCCCGGTCAGCTGTTCACCTTCTTTCAGGCCGAGCAATTCGAATACAGGGCTAACGATGGGCACGACAGTCTCAACTGGGATGCCCAGGGCTGGATCGGGAACGACGACCACAAGGCCTGGCTCAAAACCGAAGGCGAGAAACCGACGGATGGACGACTGGAGAAGGGAGAGATCCAGCTCCTCTACAGCCGCCGGATCTCCGACTTCTTCGATGCGCAGGCGGGTGTACGCTACGACATCGAACCCGGCCCCGAACGGGGATTCGGCGTCTTCGCCCTGCAGGGACTGGCCCCTTATTGGTTCGAAATCGATGCCTCCGCGTTCGTCAGCAACGAAGGCGAGGTTTCGGCTCGTTTCGAGGCCGAGTACGACCTCCTGATCACACAAAAGCTGATCCTGCAGCCAACGACAGAGGTCAACTTTGCAGTCCAAAGCGTCCGGGAGAGGGGCATCGGCTCCGGCATCAACGATGTCGAACTCGGGCTTCGCCTCCGCTATGAAATCGAGCGGAAGTTCGCGCCCTATATCGGCATAAGTTGGGAGCGAAAGATCGGCGAGACGGCTGACATTGCGCAGGATGAAGGAGAGGATATCGACACCCTTTCTTTCGTCACTGGCATTCGTTTCTGGTTCTGAAGCAGGAGATTGGTATGCTGCCAAGAAGTTTATTCGCTTTCGCCACCATACTGCTGCTCGGTACTCCGGCGGCGGCTGACGAAGTGCGCATGGAGATGCGCAATCAGTCTGGAAGCGAGCGGTTCGTCTATGAGCCGGATTTCATCCGGGTATCGCCGGGCGATACGGTCGTCTTCGTCCCCATCGACAAAGGCCACAATGCCGTCTCCATCGGCGGGTTTGGCACCGGCGCCGATCAGTCGATCAATGTCGGCTTCAACAAGGAGGTATCGGTCACCTTCGACAAGCCCGGCATCTACGGCGTGAAATGCACGCCCCATGTCGGGCTCGGCATGGTCGGCATCATCGTCGTAGGCGAGGTCGAGGTGCCGGAGGCAGCGCGCGCGAGCATCGCAAAGCTTCCGCCTAAGGCACGCCAGCGGCTCGAATTGCTGCTCGGACAGGTCGGGCGTTCCTGATGTCCGTGGCCCGAACAGAGCAGGAGGGGCGCCTAAAGTGCGCCCCTCCGTCTCCATCGACGGAGGTTAGTCCAACACTGGATGGTGCGCGACCCGGCAAGCGGCGGCTGGGACAGGTCCTCAGAGTGTTGGTCGCTACCGTTTCTCTCAACCTTCTTGCGGGCCTTGAAAGTGTCTATGCCGACGCCCCGACGCTGTCGTTGGGGGATCAGGTCCAGGTCGAGACCGCCTATGCCACAAGCGGTCCTGCAGGAAGTTCGACGGAAGTTCGGTTCCGACTGGTAAACGAAAGCGGCACAACCGTCGTGCTATTGGGGGTGAGTTCCCGGATCGCCGAAAACTCAAGACTCATCGCCCGAATCGGAGCCTCGGACACCACTGAACTCCAATCGATCAGCGTGCCTGCAGGGGAAGTACTCGATCCACGACTTCGCACCTTTGGTATGAGCTGTCTCCTCTACGCAATAAGCTCGAAACGGGGGACGTCTTCGATCTTGAACTCGATCTTGTGAATGCGCGCGTTATGACAGACGTTCACGTTCACTAACTAAGAGGAACCCTAAAATTCGCCTGACCAACGACGTGCGAAGGGATTGTCCGATAAGAGAAATCTGTGCAAAGAGTATGGGTCGCCGATGACAGAAGAATACCAGAAAGAGAGCATCAGCCTTTCCGGAGCGGTGGCTATGGGCACCGGCGTCATGATCGGTGCGGGGATCTTCGCGCTTACGGGACAGATTGCGCAACTGGCCGGACCGCTCTTTCCGCTGTCATTCGTTGTCGGCGCGGTCGTGACCGCGTTCAGCGCCTACACCTACATCAAGATGTCGAACGCTTATCCGTCGGCAGGCGGCATCGGGATGATCCTGAAGAAAGCCTACGGGCCGACGACAGTTGCGGCGGGTGCGGCGCTGCTGATGGCGCTTTCGATGGTCATCAACGAAAGCCTCGTCGCCCGGACGTTCGGCACCTACGTGTTGCGCGGTTTCGGCGCCGACCCGGACAGCTTCCTGGTTCCCTTGCTAGGAGTCGGGCTCATCGTCTTCGCCTATCTCGTCAACGTCTCGGGCAACCGATCGGTCGGGCTGTTGTCCATCCTCATGGCTGTGCTCAAGGTCGGCGGCATCGCGTTGTTCGGCGCGGCAGGCCTCTGGGCCAGCGGCATTTCCTTCGAGGCGACGGGTGGGGACACGGGTGAAGGCGGTTTCATCGCCTCGGTGGCGCTGTCGATTCTTGCCTTCAAGGGGTTCACGACGATCACCAACAGCGGAGCGGAGGTCACGAATCCGCACCGCAACGTGGGTCGGGCCATCGTCTTTTCCATTGCGATCTGCGTTGTCGTTTATCTGCTCGTCGCGTTCGCCGTCGGATCGAGCCTGCCGCTCGATAGAATCGTGGAGGCCAAGGACTATGCCCTGGCCGAGGCGGCCGAGCCGGCGCTCGGGCAAACCGGCTTTTACCTGACGGTGGCTCTTGCCGTCGTGGCGACTGCTTCTGGCCTGATTGCGAGCGTCTTCGCGGTCTCTCGCATGTTGGCCATGTTGTCGGACATGAAGATGATCCCGCACAGCCACTTTGGCATGTCGGGCGCGATCAAGGACCACACGCTCGTCTACACCGTCGTCATCGCCGGCTTCCTGACAGTGTTCTTCGACCTTAGCCGGATCGCCTCGCTCGGCGCATTCTTCTATCTCGTAGTGGACATCATTATTCACTGGGGCGTCTATCGGACGCTCCGCAAGGACATCGGAGCACGCGGCGGGGTGTTGCTGACCGCGATCGCGCTAGACACGGTGGTTCTGGCGGCCTTTGCGGCAATGAAGTGGCAGACCGATCCGCTGATTGTCGTACTTGCCATTGTAGGCATGATGGCGGTGTTCGTGTTCGAGCGTGTTTTCCTCGCGCGCAATCCTGCCCCCGAAGGTGCGCACGACCACCATTAAAGTGCTTGAGCTTCCAACGAGTGGACGCCGCAAGCTGAAACGAATTACCGAAAGGCTGGCAGACCATGGAGCACGATCATCATCACGCAGCGCCCGACATACCGGCGGGAGCGAACACTGCAACGGACCCGGTTTGCGGGATGACGGTCGCGATCAAGCCGGACGGACGTCGCGCCGAGTTCCAGGGCAAGACCTTCCATTTCTGCTCGGAGAAATGCCACACGAAGTTCAAGGCCGATCCTTGGTTCTATGCCTCAGGCCGCGCGGCCAGTCAAAAGAAGGCAGCCCCGGCCAACGTCCAGTACACTTGCCCGATGCATCCCGAAATCGTGCGCGATGCGCCGGGTTCATGCCCGATCTGCGGCATGGCGCTGGAACCGATGGTGCCTTCGGACGAGCCAAGTGAAGAGCTGACGGATTTCACTCGCCGGATGTGGATCTCAGCGGCTGCCGCAGTACCGCTCATCATCCTGACCATGGGCGAACTGGTGGCGCTGCCGGTACGCGACTGGATCGGGCACCAGATGGCCAGCTACCTCGAGTTCGTGCTCGCCACGCCGATCATCCTCTGGGCGGCGCTTCCATTCTTCCGGCGCGGCTGGGATTCGGTCGTGAACCGCAGCCCCAACATGTGGACGCTGATCAGCATCGGTGTGGCGGCGGCATACCTCTACTCGATCGTCGCCACCTTCCTGCCGGGTGTGTTTCCCGAAGAGTATCGGATGGGCCACGGCGTCGGCACCTACTTCGAGGCGGCGGTCGTGATCGTGGCGCTGGTCTTCGTCGGCCAGGTTCTCGAACTGCGCGCGCGCGAACGCACCGGGGATGCGATCCGCGCACTTCTGGACCTCGCGCCGAAAACCGCGCGGCGCATTCTGCCGGACGGCACCGAATACGACGCTCCGCTGGAAAACATCATGGAGGGCGATCGGCTTCGCGTGCGCCCGGGCGATGCTGTCCCTGTCGACGGGACGGTGATCGAGGGGCGATCCTCGCTGGATGAAAGCATGCTGACCGGCGAGTCGATGCCGGTTGAGAAAGGTCCGGGGGATGCGGTGACCGGCGCCACGATCAACAAGAACGGCTCTCTGGTGATCGAGGCCGGCAAGGTCGGGTCCGATACCGTGCTGGCGCAGATCGTCTCGATGGTGTCGAAGGCGCGGCGGTCCCGCGCGCCGATCCAGGGGCTGGCCGACCGCGTGTCGGCGGTCTTCGTGCCAACCGTGGTCGTCATCGCCATCATAGCCTTCATCGTCTGGATGATCTTCGGCCCGGAACCCGCGCTAGTCTTCGCCATAGCATCCGCCGTTTCAGTCCTCATCATTGCCTGCCCCTGCGCTCTGGGGTTGGCGACGCCGATCTCCATCACCACGGCAGCGGGGCGAGGCGCACAGGCGGGCGTGCTGATCAAGGACGCCGAGGCGCTGGAGCGTATGGCGGGTGTCGATACGCTCATCGTGGACAAGACCGGCACCCTGACCATGGGCAAGCCGAAGCTGACCGACACCGTGGCGCTTGGGGAGGTCACTGAGATTGACCTGCTGTCGCTGGCTGCGGCCCTGGAGCGCGGCTCTGAACACCCCCTGGCAGAGGCGATCGTCGAGGGCGCCGAGGCGCATGACGCCCCGCGTCAGGAGGCCAAGGACTTTGACGCCGTCACCGGCAAGGGCGTACGTGGCAAGGTTGGCGAACGCGAGGTGGCGCTCGGCAATGCCGCGATGATGCGGGAGATGGGTCTGGACACGGCAGCGGCCGAAGCTAAGGCCGACGCTCTGCGCGTCGAGGGCAAGACGGCCATGTTCGTGTCGGTCGACGGCGCGCTTGCCGGCATCGTGGCGGTGGCCGACCCAATCAAGGACAGCACCGCGGAAGCGATCAAGGAACTTCACGCCCAAGGGCTGCGCGTCATCATGGCGACGGGTGACAACGAGCGCACGGCGCAGGCAGTGGCGGGCAAGCTCGGCATCGACGAGGTGCGCGCGGGCATCCTGCCCGAGGGCAAGAAAGACCTGATCGACCAGTTGCGCCGCGATGGCCACAAGATCGCGATGGCGGGCGACGGGGTGAACGATGCGCCCGCGCTGGCCGCCGCCGATGTCGGCATCGCCATGGGAACCGGGGCCGATGTGGCGATGGAAAGCGCGGGCATCACCCTGCTGGGCGGCGACCTGATGGGCATTGTCCGCGCGCGCAAGCTAGCGCGCGCCACCTTGCGTAACATCAGGCAGAACCTGTTTTTCGCCTTCGCCTACAACGCGCTCGGCGTGCCGGTCGCGGCGGGGCTTCTTTACCCGGTCACCGGGATGTTGCTGTCGCCGATGATCGCGGCGGCGGCAATGAGTCTGTCCTCCGTTTCGGTGATCACCAACGCCCTGCGGCTCCGGCAGATAGACCTCTGACCGCATAAAAAAACGTCCAATCTGGAAAGGTAAACCAGATGACTCCAGATGCTCTTTCTCGGCGCGCGATCCTGATCGGCGGAGCAGCATTGCTGGCTGCATCGCCGCTGAGGACCCTCGCGCAGGGCTTCGGACCGGCGATCCATGTGATGAAGGACCCGAATTGCAGCTGCTGCTCGGCTTGGATCGAGATCCTCGAGAACGTTGGCTTTACCGTCACGACCGAGCCGAGCGCCGGGACTCTTCTGATGCGCTACAAGCTGGACAACGGCATTCCGCAGGAGATGGTCTCCTGCCATACGGGCCGCGTCGAGGGCTACATGATCGAGGGCCATGTCCCTGTCGCCGAGATTCGTCGCCTGCTGGATGAGCGCCCTGACGCAGTGGGCCTCGCAGTGCCCGGTATGCCCTACGGATCGCCTAGCATGGGGCCGGAAAGCGAACGCGAAGCCTATGACGTGTTCCTCGTTCGGGGCGGCGGATCGACCGAAGTCTTCACCAGCTACGCTGCCGCGTGACCTTGAAGCTGCAATTTCGCTCCTGATCAGGGGCGAGGACACACACGCGCCTGATCCCGCATGACGGCGTAGTCACGCAGCATCTCGGCGATGGCCGAATGTTTCGGCAGCAGATCGAGCTCGTCGGCTGCCCGCGCCTGGAACTCGCGGCTATACTCGGCCACGGGCGGGCAGACGGTGACGACGCTCGGCTCAGAAACGCCCGTCGCGCATCCGCTCAGCAAGCTCGCCGCGATCGCGAGGGCGGCGAGCCGCGGCATCCAGCATCTGGCGCTGCACGTCATTGGCGTTCTCCATGGTTTCGAGACGTTCCGCCAAACGCCCGGCGCGCTCGCCGGCGCGGCGGATCGACAGCAGGAACAGGAGGACGGTGAGGGCGAGCGCGCCGTATCGCAGCGCGACACGGGCCCACGGGCTGGCGGCGATCCCGGTGAGCAGAGCGGCGATCATCGACGCCCCCGCTTCCAGTCGTCGATGCGGGCGTAGATCGTCACGGCAAGGCCCGCGAGCGCCACGGCGATGAACACCCAGCGCAAGGTGTCGAGATAGGGCACGAGCGGCAGGATCGCGGTCTGGGTCTCCGCCAGGACGTTCTGCGCCACCTCGACGCCAGCGGCGCCAAGCGTCGCCACGCCTGCTGCGCCGCTGCCCTTCATCGTGCGACTGTCGGCCAAGACCTCCCGCACGGGCGCCGTTTCCGCGGCGAACGCCGTCGCCCGCACCGGGAAACGCTCGCCCCATTGCCGAGCCGGGCCGAGATCGATGTGCATGAAGCCCGAGCGCGGATAGTAGCCGAAGCCGAGGAAGCCGACGGCTCGGGCGGCAGCCTCGAAAGCGACCGGATCGTGGTTGGCCATGGCGATGTCGAAGGCCGTGCCGTCCATGTGCTTCGAGCGCGGCGCGCCGCCTACAGCGCGGTTATGTGCCGGACTGCGGTAGGCCGAACGGACGATGAGCGGCTTGCCAAGCCGGTCGCGCAGCGCCTGGAGCTTGTCGAGCGCCTCCTCGTTGATCCGCAGGGAGCCGCTGCCCCGGCAGGCGATCTCCGCGGGGGAGAAATCCTTCCAGCGCCACGAACGCTCGGGCATGTCGCGCCAGTGTTTGTAGGTCATGGTCGTCATCGCAGGTCTCCAGGCGCAAAAAAGCCCGCTCCTCGGCGAGGGCGGGCGATGGTCTGATAAGTCGGGCGGATGGGTTAAGGCGTCGGCCCGAAGAGCTTCAGCTTGATAGCAATGCCGGCCATCAGGGCGAGCAGGACGCCGGTGGTGATCAGCCGCACGGCGGTCTGTACGGCCGTCTGTTTCGCGAGGCGGAAACCCGCGAGCAACGAGCGAAGATCGCGGATGTCCTCGGCGGCATCCTGGCCATCGAGACCGACCTCATGCAGGGCGCGCCGCGCACCCGTCTCGGCCGCCCGCTCCAGCAGGGCTTCAAACTCGGCGGCCGGCAGCGCGATCAGCGCCCCGCTGTCTGGTTCCTTGTCCATGACGCAATTCGGGAGTGATCAGAGGACAAGCGAGCCGGCCAGCGTGAACCCGATCCCGGCGAGCGTGGCGTCGGGCGTCGAAGGCGCGACCACGCTGAGCACCTGGCCGGGCTCCAGCACGGTTTCGCTGGCGGCGATGAAGGTGCCGCTCGTGCTGGCGGCGGCGAAGCGCATGGCGGCGCTGCTCACGCCATCGACCCGAATGTCGAAGTCCGTCTGGGCGGTTGCCGCCGCCTCGGCGCTGGCATGGCTACCGGCAAGATCAATCTTCAGCCGGGTGCGTCGCGCCACCGGCACCCGCACGATCACCTCGTCCGCGGCCGGCTGCCCGGCCTTGTAGCCGCTGATGTCGGCCGGGGGATCGGCCGCATCCGCAGTCTCGACAACCTCGATCGCCAGCCACGTGCGCTCGAGGCCGCGCAGCTCCCCGGCCGTGCCGACATAGACGGCCAGCTCGAACCAATCACCCGCCGACACCGGCAGGACGGCGCTCGACAGATTGCGCATCTGGTTGGAGTAGCCGCTGTCGCCGCGGACGATGACGGCGCCGCCGCCCGGCACGCTGTTTCCGTTCTTGCGCACCTCGACCAGCTGACTGGTCGGCGAGGTCTGCCACTCGATGTTGCCCACGATCCGGACCTTCGTCACCCCGGCGGGAATGGTCAGGCGGGAGGGCTGGCCCGCATCCCAGAATGCGTCGCTGTCGTACTCGACGCTTTGCCATGGCACGGCGACGTAAACGCCGGTCGTCGCGACGCTGAAATTGGTCGAGCGTCGCAGCAGCGCGCCCCGGAAGGGCAGCAGAGCGCGGTTGAAGATGGCGACACCTGTGGCGCCCCACGCGGCTCCATCGAACTGGAGCACGTCGCCATTGGCGGCGCCGGCGATGGAAACGTCGGTGAGATCACCCAGCGCGCCAGCGCCGCCGCCCACCCCGTAGAGATCGCCGCCATTGCCTTGAACCAGCACCGTCGCGCTAGGGGCGATGACGACCTCCGCGCCGGAGCCTGCATATTTGGCACGGACGTCATGGCCGCCTTGGCACGCGTTTCGGATTGCGAGCCGCCGGTGATTGGCGGGCAGCGTCAGGGTCCGCGATGCCGTCAGCGTACCGGTGAGGATGATGAGGCCGTTCCGGTTGGCTTGGGTGCCAGTCAGCGTCAGGTTGGCGTCGGCCATCGCCACCGACAGTGCCCGGTTCATGGCGTTGTCGAGGGCATCGACCGCGTCGTTGATCGTGACCTCTTTCTGGTTCTGGGCGGCCGCGACATGGGTCACGGCCAGATTGGGGCTGGGCATCAGTTGATCTCCAAAGTGACGGTGCGCGGGAAGCCGCGGCCCGCGACGGCGCTGATCTGGAAGACGGCGACGGTCAGGGACGACGGGACCGCACCGAAGTCGGCGAGGATGTCGGCATTGGCGTAGACGACGCTCGGGCTCGTCGCGGTGAGCGTCCGCTTCACCACTCCGCCCGGGGCGGAGAGGATGTCGACCTCGTAGACCTCGGAGGTCTCGCCGATCGGCACGAGGCCGGTGCCGTCCTTCAACTCGCCACCGATCCGGGTCCGCCGGACCCAGGAGAGACTGATGTTGACCGGATTCCCGGTCAGAGCCGCCTGCACGTTCCAAGGCGCGTAGGGCTTGAGGTCATTCCCTGAGTGACTGACGACCAGCGTCTCGGCATCCTCGAAGATCGTGCCGAAGCCGACCGCTCTCCAGGACCGGGGTAGATCGAGATCGCCGAGCGATGTGACCATGGTCTCGACATCGTCGGGGTCGAGGAGGACAAACAACTCGCCGGCCTCGTGCCCCTCCACGAAGACATCAGAGCCACGTCGGCCGCGCAAAAGCCCGGACAGGGTGTATGAGCCGTCCGGGTTCAGCGTCACGTCGCGGAACTGGATGATCTCGGGCTCGCCGTTGGCCTTGAGGACGAGGGCCGCGTTGGCGCCGCTGAGCATCGAGTCCTGTGTGACGCTCTCCAGCCGTTCACCGCCGGTGGTCATGAACACCGTGAGGCTGTTCGTCTCATCGGTCGCGAACGGGGACGTGGGCGTGCCAAGGGGGGTCGCCGTGGCGCCCCAGGCCGCCTCGCTCAGGGATCGCCCCACCTGAGCCCACGCCGTGCCGTCGGCGCTCCGGTAGAGAGAGGCACCGGGCCAGCCCGGGCCTCCAAAGCCGCCCATGAGGTAATAGATCCGCGACCCCGACCCGCCGGTGTCATCGGTATCGCGCAGCAGCGGAAGGTCCGGCAGGATCAGCCGCGTCGCGGCCTGACTGCCGACGAGCTGTACCGGTTTTCCGGAGCCGCCATCGGCAGCCACGTTGGAGACGTAGGTGGCGGCAGCTTCAGAGACTCCCTTCACCGCGAGCGAGAAATCGGCCCCGACATCGAGACGGGTGATGCGGGTCCGGAAGGTCGAGCCCGACTCGAAGACCACGTCCACGACATCGGTCGGATCGAGGCGCAGCCAGTCGGCCGGTAGTTCTGCTTCGTACGCGCTGCGTTCGATCCAGGCGCTGTAGAGCGTCTTGGCGGCGATCTGCTTGGCTGTCGTCGCGTCCAGCGCAAGGGCTAGCTCTACGCTGGACTGGTTGCGCGAATGCATGGTCGGCAGCGGCAGGGATGTGCGCTTTTCGCTCTGCGTGCCCTGCTGGTAGTCGGCGCCGCGATCCATGTAGACGACGCTGACCCGTTCCGGCAGCTCGACCTCTTGCGTGCGACGCTCACGCCAGCTTTCGCCGGTCCGCTCATCCAGCGGCAGCAGAAGATCCGCGTCGATGGTCGCGGCGGGCGGTCGTCCCCGCGTCCGGAACCGCAGCGCATCGTCGCTTTCCGCAGCGTCGAAGAAATAGGCCTGTGCCAGCGGCTCGATGGCGCCCCGCACGGTGGTCTGCCGCCCGATGACATAGCCGGGAACCGTCGCCCCGAGATCGGCGACGTCTATGTCGGACAGACCAAGGCCGGCACGGGCGCAAAGGTCGGAGACGATGCCGGAGAGCGTCTCTCCACCACCGCCGCCGCGATTGAGGAAGAGCTTCGCCCAGCCCTGGCTGCCGCGGACCAGATGCGTGTCGGTGACGGCATCGTAAACCTGAGCACCGCCTTCGCTGACCGCACCCGGCCAGATCTCATTGAGAACGAGAGCGCCTGTGGCGGTGTCCAGCTGGATGACGCGCGTGCCCCGCATCAGCGTCCAACGCTGCCCGCGCAGGCGGCACTGACCGTAGTAGGGCCCTTCGTAGTTGATCTGGATCGGAACGACCGTCTTCCAGACGATACCGGTGTCGCTGCGCCATTTCAGCGTATAGATGGCGCCGGGCGATCCCCCGTTCGAGATGCGCGCCTGAAAGATGACGCTGTCGTCGGTCGCGTCATAGGTGAGCCCGCCCGCGCTGCCGTAGAAGCCGGTGGCGCCGCTCTCGACATCCGACGGCGAGAAGGTGGCAACCTTCTCGAAGGTGACGCCGAGGGATTGGCCGGTGAGGCCGTCGTACTCTGCCAGCGCGGAGACCCGCAGGCGATAGAGGCCGAGGCTTCCATGGTTCGTGCTCGTCCCGCTGCCGAGGATCCAGCCATCCCCGAAGCCTTCGCCGACCTCACCACCAATGACGCCCCGAACGCGAGGTTCGGTGACGCTCTGCCCGGCGCCCCAGACATAGCCCATGGTGTCGGCACGGATGAGTCCGACATCGTCGAAGAGCGATCCGGTGAGAACGAAGTCGACGCGGCCAGAGGGGCCGTAGGCTGAAAGCATCCCCATCCACGTCGTGGCGACGAACCGCAGGGTCGAGTTGGTCAGGCCGTTGCTGGTGGAGCCGAAGCGGCCGACTTCCTTGAGGGCATTCGGTTCGATGCGCAGGATCGGGCGTGAGTTGCTCGATCCGGTCACGACATAGAGGTGACCGTCCTCGCCACAGAACAGCGTGCTCGGGAAGTTGTTCGGCGCGACGGCCGTGATGTCCGTCATCCGCGCCTGGCGGTCTTCTTTCATGGTCCGCAGGCTGAAGCGGCGGATCCCGGCCTCGGCGGCGTTGACGTCGCTGTCCAGGAAGTAGCCGTATCCGCGGCGCCAATCGACGGCCAGATCGTCGATCTGGTAGGTGCCGAAATATCCGCCTTCGCCCGTCGTGATGAAATCGAGCAGCTGGTAGGGCTGCTGAGCCGCCCGCTGGTAGGTGATCTCAGCCGTGATGTTGGGGATGCGGTTGCCGAAGTCCGCGAGCGCCAGATCTTCGAAGACGATGGTGGCGAGACCCCGATGGGCGGGCGCACGGCCTGCGCCGACGTGCGTTTCGATCAGCGGATCGGCCAGCTGATCCTCCGCCCCGGAATGGAACCGGAACTTGAGATCGGGTTTGGCGACGTCGGGGCTTGCGCCGGTCTTGTCGTAGATGAGTTTGCCGTCCGCCCAGATCCGAAGCACGTCCTCGGCCGGCCCTTCGCCGAAGCTGAGGGCGAAGGACGCGAAGTACGAATATGTGACCGAGGTCTGGGTGGCTCCGCCATTCGCCCCGGCGCACGGCGGCCCAGCGTTCGGCGTCGCTCCAATGCGCACCGCACTGGCGGCATTCGTATCGCGCGGTCTCCGGCCGGTGGGCGCCGTCCGCTTCGCGATCCCAGCGAACCTGCTCCCAGACCAGCGTCTGATGCTCGCCGCATTCCGGGCACGGCACGAAGAAGCGGCGCCTGTCGCTTTCGGCATAGGCGGTCTCGATCCGGCTCGCGCCACGGATGGTCGGCGTCGAGACCAGCACG
>CAUJJI010000149.1 GCA_963205265.1 Pseudomonadota bacterium | reverse complement strand
TGGGGGGCGTCATTCGTCGTCCCGGGCTAGACCCGGGACCGCTGGAGACTGGGCCGAACGTTCCATCGATGAGGCCAACGGTCCCGGGTCAAGCCCGGGACGACGCGGTGCGATTTCGCTTGACAGGACGAACCCTTTTGGTTATATGCCCCATACCTCACGGGTGCAGGGAGCGGAACCGGGTCGTTCGCCGCCACCCCAAGGGCCGGCGCCTGTCAGGACGACCACTTATCCGAATGCGGGGCTGTGCCTGCTTAAGATCCTCCACCACAGGGGGAGGGGGACCGCCGGCGCAGCCGGTGGTGGAGGGGTGTCCCCCTCCGATCGAACGCTGACACCCCTCCGTCATTCGCTACGCGAATGCCACCTCCCCTTCCAGGGGAGGATCTTTTGGTTCCTTCCGGCAGCGTAGCGTCAGGACTGGTCGCGCAGCAGCGTGCCGATGGTGTCGTCGAAGTGCGATGCCATTCTGCGCCGGGCTTCGTCGGCATTGCCGGTGGCTATCGCGTGGGCGAGCGCGCGATGGATCTCGAGTATGTCGGTGCGCTCCCCCTGTGTCTGCCGGGTGCTCCACGCCTTCGGCACGGCGACGCGCATCAGCGGGACGAACGACACGACGATCTGGCGGAACAGGGCGTTGCCGCATGCTTCGGCGATGGCCAGGTGGAAAGCGATGTCCGCTTCGGTGGTCTGGCCCTTGTCGGCAGCGTCATGGGTCATGGCTTCGGCCAGCGCGACGATCCGCGCGGCCTGCTCTGCCGATGCGTTGCGCGAGGCCAGCGCGGCCGTTTCGACCTCGATGGTCCGGCGCACTTCCCAGACGTCGGCGACATCGATTTGCGCGGTCGAGATGGCATGGTCGAGCGAATCGGCGATGATCGAGCCGTCGAGCGCGCCGACGCGGGCGCGGCGGCCGTTGGCGACCTCGATCAGCCTGAGCGCCGCCAGCGCGCCGAATGCCTCGCGCATCACCGCCCGGCTGACCCCGAGCTCTCCGGCGAAATAGGCTTCGCCCGGCAGCGGATCGCCGACATGGAGGCCCTGCTCGCGGATATGCGCCTTGACCGCGTCGATGGCCGACTTGACCAGCGACCTGGTCGCCATGGGTGCCGGCTGGCTCATGCCGCCGCCGCGCAGGCGTTGCGGAAATCGCTGGGGGCGATGCCGAAGCGGCGGCCGAAGGCGCGAGTGAAGGCGGCGTTGTTGAGATAGCCGCTGCGATAGCCGATGACGCCGATCGGCAAGTCGGTCGACATCAGCTGCAGGCGCGCCTCGTCCAGCCGGCGGTCGACCAGCGCCTGGCTGATCGAGCAGTGGTAGACCTCGCGGAACCCGCGCGCGAGCTTGGTGCGGTTGAGGCCGCAGCGCCGGGCGATCTCGCCCAGCGTCAGCTTCTGCGCCCATTCCTCGTCGATCAGCTGCTTGGCGGCGAGCAGGCGGCGGCTGTCGCCCAGCGACAGCGAGCCGCCGTCGTGGAAGGGCATGAGCATGCCGCGCTGGATCGCCTCGACCAGTTCGCAGAGCAGTTCGATGGACTTGGCCAGGCGATAGGTGTGCGTGACTTCCGGCGAGCGGCCTTCCTGCCAGATGCGCTCGGCAATGGTGGCAAGGTCGTGCGGCAAGTGGAAATCGGCATCGTCGCAGGCGCGCGGCGACCAGTCGAACAGGCGCGCGAGCGCGGAACGCTGGACGACCAGCGTCAGGAAGCGCCCGCCTTCCTCCGCCGGCAGCGGGCCATGGGTGGCACGGACGCTCAGCCGCGGGGCGGTGGCCAGGTGCAGGCGAAGCTGGGCCGCCCCCTCAGGCAGCGCCCCGGCCGGCACCACGCCGCAGCCGACGATAGTGGTCATCTCGGGCGAAACATCGACGATTGCGAACTGCGAACTGGCCACGGCACGACCCTCTCCGGTAGGGATTCGTCGATGCAACCTATCTGATAGTCTGTCAATGACCTTTCAGATAGGTGACCGCGGAAGCCGAGCCGCTCAATCGAAGATCTTCCCCGGGTTGAGCAGGCCCTGCGGATCGAGCGCGGCCTTGACCGCGCGCATCAGGTCGACCGCCTCGCCCAGCTCGTCGACGAGGTACTGCTGCTTGCCGAGGCCGATGCCGTGCTCGCCGGTGCAGGTCCCGTCCATCGCCAGCGCGCGCGCGACCAGGCGGTGGTTGATCGCCTCGACTTGCGCGATCTCGCCCGGGTCGTCGGGGTTCAGCGAGAACACGACGTGGAAATTGCCGTCGCCGACATGGCCCAGGATCGTGGCCGGGATCGGGCAGGAGTCGAGATCCGCCCTGGTCTCTGCGATGCATTCGGCCAGCCGGCTCATCGGCACGCAGACGTCGGTGGCCCAGCCCACCCCGCCCGGGCGCAGCGCGACCGCCGCGTAGTAGGCTTCGTGCCGCGCCTTCCACAGCGCATTGCGGTCCTCGGTGCGGTGGGCCCAGCGGAATTCGCCGCCGCCGTTGCCCTCGGCCAGCGCCTTCACCGTCTCCACCTGCTCGGCCACGTAGCGCTGGGAGCCGTGGAACTCGAAGAACAGCGTCGTCAGTTCGGGCAGGTCGGTCTTCGACCAGCGGTTGACCGCGCGGATCTGCATGTCGTCGAGGATCTCGACCCGCGCCAGCGGGACGGCGAGCTGGATCGCCTGGACCACGGTGTCGACCGCGCCGCCGATCGTCGCGAAGCTGCAGGTCGCCGCCGATATCGCCTCGGGAATCCCGTGCAGCCGCAGAGTCACTTCGGTGATGATGCCGAGCGTGCCTTCCGAGCCGACGAACAGGCGAGTGAGGTCATAGCCGGCCGCCGACTTGCGCGCGCGGCGGCTGGTGCGGATCACCCGGCCGTCGGCGGTCACCACGGTCAGCCCCAGGACCGCCTCGCGCATGGTGCCGTAGCGCACGGCATTGGTCCCGGACGCCCGGGTCGAGGCCATGCCGCCAATGGTGGCATTGGCGCCGGGATCGATCGGGAAGAACAGGCCCAGGTCGCGCAGGTGCTCGTTCAGCTGCTCGCGCCGCACCCCGGCCTCGACCACGCAGTCGAAATCCTCGGCGTGGACCGCGACGATGCGCGTCATCCGCGACAGGTCGAGCGCGACGCCGCCGCGGACCGCCAGCGTGTTGCCCTCGATCGAGGTGCCGGCGCCGAACGGCACCACCGGGACAGCGGCCGCGCGGCAGAGGTTGACCACGGCGACGACCTCGTCGGTCGACAGCGCATAGACCACCGCGTCGGGCGGCATCGGCGCGAAATGCGCCTCGCTGCGGCCATGCTCCATGCGGATCGCCGCGCTCCGGCTGAAGCGGTCGCCGAAGCGGCTTTCCAGCCCTTCAGCCAGATCGGGCGGCAGGCCCTCGCTCGGCACGGCCTCGGTGTGCATGGCTCAGAACGAGAACCGGGCGCGGACGCCGTAGCGGCGGCGGTCGCCCATGATGCCGACGTCGCTGTTGGGCAGGCCGGCGAGGATCAGCGTGGTGCGCTCGATGTACGATTCCCAGTACTTCTTGTTGAACAGGTTGTTGACGAACCCGGTCACTTCAATCCCGCCGATGCGGTAGCCGATCGAAGCGTTGGCAAGCACATAGGCGCCGAGCGGGCGCAGTTCCGGGTGGTTCGGCACTTCGGGCGTCTTCTGGCGGATGCTGGCGGGAATGCGGCTGCCCTTGCCGACGAGGCCGGCGTCGAGCAGGAGGTCGCCCTTGCCGACCGGCACCACGTAGCTGCTGTTCAGGTAGAGGTTCCAGTCGGGCTGGAACGACAGCCGGTTGGACGCCAGCGTGCGCCCCGTGGTGGCGGTGTAGATGTCGGTGTTGGTCAGCCGCGCATGCATCAGCGAGCCGCCGCCCGCGATCGTCCACTGCGGGGTGATCTTGTACGAACCCTCGAGCTCGATGCCGTAGCTCTCGACGTCGCCGCTGTTGAGGTCGATCGTGGTGAACGAGGCGCCGGTCTTCAGGATCGAGTTGAGCCCGACGTAGTCGCTGTAGTCGTTGTAGAACACGTCGACGGCCAGCGAGAGGCGGCGATCGGGCGAGCTGTACTTGGTGCCGATCTCGTAGGTCCAGGCCGAATCGCCCTTGTAGGTACGCAGGTTGGCCGGGACTGCCGGCGGATTGAAGCCGCCGCCGCGCGCGCCGCGCGCCACCGAGGCATAGGTCATCAAGTCGCCGTTCCAGTGCCGGGTCACGGCGACGCGCGGCGACAGGTTGGTTTCCTTGATCTTGCCGCCGGTCAGCACGACCGCCGGCGGCAGGCCGAACAGCGCGTTCGGGAAGGCATTGGTCTGGACGCCCTTGGCGACGCGGTCCTGGCGGTCCCAGCGCAGGCCGGCCGAGACTTCCCAGGCGTCGCTCGGCCGCCAGAACAGCGTGCCGAACACCGCGTAGGTGTCGCTCTTGGTATCGGCCAGCGAGGTGTTGTGGAAAGCGCCGACCGGCGGGAAGTTGACGGTGATGTCGCCGTCGGTGGTGCGCGTCTCGCGGCTGTAGAACAGACCGAAGATCGAGCTCAGCGTCGGCGAGATCTCGCTGTCGAGGCGCAGTTCGACAGTGCGGGTCTTGAGGTCGTCGAGCGCGGTGTTGCGCAGGGTGTCGACGGAAGTGAAGTCGGGGTCCGCCCCCCTGGTGACCACGCCCCGCTGGTCGTAGGCGCCGATCAGGGTGACCTTGGTGGCCAGCGCGTCGACCGGGAACTCGAGCTTGGCGTTGACCCCGCGATACTTGAACTTCTGGTAGTTGGTGGAATTGAGCTGCAGCTCGCGCTTGTAGTCGTCGGGGCCGCTCACGAAGGTGTAGGGCACCGCGCCGCCGGTCAGCCAGGTGTAGTAGCCGTTGACTTTCAGGTTCACCCGGTTCGCAGGCGTCAGGTTGATGGTGCCGCTGATGGTGTCGGTGTTGAGCGGGTTCTGGTCCTTGTCCAGCAGGGTGTTGCGGATGAACCCGTCCTGCTGCTGGTGCGTATAGGCGATGCGTGCCTGCAGGACGTCTTCGACGATCGGTCCGCTGACCGAGCCGCCCGCGGTCCAGGCGCCGTCGGGGCCGGCATAGCTGGCGACGCCCTTGATCTCGAGCGCGTTGCCCGGCGTGCGGGTGATGACGTTGATCGCGCCGCCCAGCGTGTTCTTGCCGTAGAGCGTGCCCTGCGGCCCGCGCAGCACCTCGACGCGCTCGACGTCGGTCAGCGGGTTGTTGAGGTAAGAGGTGTTGGGCTGGTAGATGCCGTCGACGAAGATGCCGACGCCCGGCTGCACGGTGTCGATCAGCGTCGTGCCGATGCCGCGGATCGAGACGAAGGCGCGGCCGGCGCCGTCGCTGTTGATGTTGACGCTGGGCGTGATCGTGGCGATCTCGCGCACCGCGGTGAAGCCGCGCTTTTCGATGATTGCGCCGGTGATCGCGGTGGCGGCGACCGGTACGTCGCGCAGCGTCTCCTCGCGCTTTCGCGCGGTGACGATGATTTCCTGGTCGCTGACCTGCACGTCGGCGGCTTGCCCGCCCGCGTCGGGCGTCGACTGGGCATGGGCGGCAGTGCCGAGCGCGAAGGCGCTGCAGGCAAACATCATCATCGAACGAACGCGCATAGGTATCCCCTCACGAAACGGACTGGCGTATTTCGACCGCCAGCCATCCAGACCCTTCAGATAGGTCATCAGGACACCTATCTGAAAGGTCTGCGGGTTTGCCGAACAGCCGAAGCTGTTTGCCGATCGGCACAGCCGGCAGGCTGAAGGTTCCAAAGGCCGCGCCCTCGCCTCAGCCCTCGGCGATCACCACACCGAGTAGCCGCCGTCGACCATGACCACGCTGCCGGTCATCAGGCTGGCGGCATCGCTCGCGAGGAACAGCACGACCGCGGCGACTTCCTCCGGCTCGCCCAGCCGCGCCTGCGGGGTGCCGTCGATCCAGCGGCGGACCATTTCGCTCGTCCTGTCGGCAAAGGCGTTGAGCGGTGTCGCGATATAGGTCGGCGCCACTGCATTGACCCGCACCCCGCGCGGTGCCCATTCGGCGGCTAGGCTCCTGGTCAGCTGGTGCACCGCCGCTTTCGAGGCATTGTAGTAGCTTTGCGGCTGTGGCCGGTTGACGATCACCGCGCTCATCGAGCCGATGTTGACGATCGCCCCGCTGCCCGCCGCGAGCATGTGCCGCCCGAAGGCCCGTGCGCACCAAAAGCTGCCGTTGAGATTGACGTCGAGGACGTTGAGCCAGTGCTCGTCGGTCACCTCTTCGGCCGCGGTCTCGCTGCGCGCGATGCCGGCGTTGTTGACCAGGATGTCGACCCTGCCCTGCCGGCGGACCAGCGCCTCGGCCGCGGCATCGACTGCCGCGCTGTCGGTGACGTCGAGCAGCACGCCGTCGACGGCATGGCCCTTGCCGGCGAGTGCCTGGCAAGCGGCGTCGAGCGCATCTTGCCTGAGGTCGCCGATCGTCACGCGCGCGCCCGCCTCGGCCAGGGCTTCGGCGACGGCGAGGCCGATGCCCTGCGCCCCGCCGGTGACGAAGGCGACCCGGCCGTCGAGCCGGAACTTCTCGAGATACATCGCGCGCGCCCTATGCGGGAAGGAAGGCGGCCGCGGGCATCACCGGCTCGACGATCGTGCGGTCGGCGTGGAGCAGGTGGACCCGGCGGCTGTCGCCGTCGAATTCGGGCCAGGGCAGCGACCCGTCGCGCGCGAAGCCGACCCACAGCGCCTGGATGCGGTCGGCGAGGTCCTGCGGCGGCGCTTCCCCGCAGATCCCGAGCGGCCCGGTCGCGGCGGCGAGCGTGTTGAACACGAAGGGCATCTCCATCGCATGGGCAGCGCCCAGCTGGCCGCCGCAGGCCGGCGAATGCCAGTCGAACTCGTACATGTGCGTCGCCCCCCGGTGGGCAGCGGCGAACTGGCGCGCCGGCCAACGGAACACCAGGTCGGTCATCGCCTCGGTCATGGCGACGCCCGCCTTGCGGCCCGGCGCGCCCAGCCCATAGGCGCGCAAGACCCCGCGCGCGTCGGGGTGCGACTTGCCCACGACCCAGCGCGCCAGGAACCCGGGTATCCGGTCGCGCACCCTGGTCGGCACGAAATAGAGGTTCATCTCGTCGGCATTGGTGCCGATCAGCAGCTCGACCTCCGCCCCCGCGCCCTTTTCCAGCGCCCGCAGCGTCGGTTCGGGCAGGACGTCGTCGCCTACCACCGGAATGAAGCGGCTGATGCCGAACACCGGCTCGTGGCCCCGGGCGTCGCGCAGGTCGATCCCGGGCCAGGGCTTGGAGACCTTCTCCATGGCCGCCCAGGCCTTGTCGAAGGGCACCGAGGCGAACCCCTCTGCCGTCGCCGGGATGCGCAGCAGTTTCGCCAGCTTCGCCACCAGCCGCCGGGCGACGGGGATCTCGCGGACCATCGCGCCGTGCCCGCTCTGCACGATCGCGCGCCGGAACAGGCCCTTGGCCAGCGGCGAGCCCAGCAGGTTGGCGATCGCCATCGCCCCCGCCGATTCGCCGAAGACGGTGACATTGCCCGGGTCGCCGCCGAACGCCGCGACGTTGTCCTGCACCCAGCGCAGCGCCGCCAGCATGTCGCGCAGGCCGAGATTGGTGGGAATGCCCGGAATCGGCAGGAAGCCTTCGATCCCCAGCCGATAGTTGATGGCGATGCAGACCACGCCGGCGCGGGCGAAGGCGCTGCCGTCGTGGACCGGCGCATCCTTGTTGCCGGTGACGTAGCCGCCGCCGTGGATGAACACCATGACCGGCGCGCCGCTGGCATCCTCGGGCGCCCAGACGTTGAGCGTCAGGTAGTCGTCGCCGCGCTCGCCGCCGTCGCCCACCAGCGACTTGACGTCGAGCTGCGGAAACTCGCCGACCTTGTGCGGCGCGGACGGCCCGCGCCTGGTGGCGTCGCGCACGCCTTCCCACGGCTCGACCGGCTGGGGCACGGCGAAGCGGTTCCGGCCGACCGGCGGTGCGGCATAGGGAACGCCAAGGAAGCGGCGGATACCGGCGGCACGGGTGCCGGCGAGGATGCCGGTCGGGATTCGTGCCGTAGTGCTTGCGGCGGGCTGTTCTCGATCCATCGCCGCAAACTAGCACAGGGTCCAGGCGAACAAAGCGCGGCGGATTTGCCGCCGGCGGCTTTTGCTTTGCAGACTGGACCGGTGCGGCCGCGGCCGGTCAGTCGAGCAGCGGCGCGGTGCGCGACACGAAGGTCTTGAGGACGAAGCTCGACTGGATGTGGGCGATGCCCTCGAGCCGCGTCAGCTGACCCAGCAGGCCGCGATAGTGATCGAGATCGCGGACGAAAGCGTGCAGGAAGTAATCGGTGCCGCCGCTCATCAGGTAGCCGCCCATCACTTCCGGCACTTTGGCCACCGCCGCCTCGAACGCGTTGAGCACTTCGTCGACCTGGCGTTCGAGCGTGACCGAGATGAAGACCGCCATCGATCCGATCAGCCGCGTCTCGTCGAGCCTGGCGGAATAGCCGCGGATCACGCCGTCCTGCTCGAGCCTGCGCACGCGCCGCAGGGTCGGCGTGAGCGAGAGGCCGACCTCGACCGCAAGGTCGCTCCAGCTCATGCGGCCGTCGCGCGCGAGTGCACGCAGGATTCGCAGGTCGATCCGGTCGAGATCGAGTGGATTGGTGATAGTCGCCATGATTTCCGTCAATCGTAGTAAATCCAACTCAATATGGCAAGATTACCCGCTCACTTTGGTCGGAAAATCGCGCGCAATCCGCATATGCTTCTCCCATTCGGAAGGAGCCTGGCGTGAACCACGACCGCATCACCAGCCTGGACGCCATCTACGGCGCGGAATCGGGCGCGACTTTCATGACCGGGATCCAGGCGCTGGTCCGCTTGCCGCTGATGCAGCGACGGCTCGACCGCAAGCGCGGCCTGAGCACTGCCGGCCTGGTCTCCGGCTATCGCGGCTCGCCGCTCGGCGCCTACGACCAGCAGCTGTGGAAGGCGCGCGAATATCTCGATGCGCACGACGTGGTCTTCCAGCCCGGCCTGAACGAGGATCTGGCCGCCACCGCGCTGTGGGGCGCCCAGATGCACAAGGCCTATGGGCCGACCAGGGCGGACGGCGTGTTCGGCATCTGGTACGGCAAGGGCAACGGCGTCGATCGCACTGCCGACGTGTTCCGCAACGCCAACATGCTGGGAACCTCGCCGCTGGGCGGGGTGCTGGCGGTCGGCGGCGACGACCATGCCGCGCAGTCCTCGATGTTTCCGCACCAGACCGACGGCATCTTCCAGTCGGTCCAGATGCCGGTCCTGCAGCCGGCCGACGTGTCCGAGATCCTCACGCTCGGCCTTGCCGGGATCGCGATGTCGCGCTTTGCCGGGGTGTGGGTGGCGATGAAGACCATCGCCGAAGTGGTGGAGAGCGCGGCCGGCGTCGATCTGCCCGACGGCTATCCCGAATTCATCTCGCCGCGCGGACTGGTCCCGCCGCATGGCCTCAACTGGGACCCGACCATCGCCTGGCCGGCGCAGCGCGCCGAGTACGAACGGCGCATGATCGAGGAACGGCTGCCGGCGGCGATCGGCTGGGCGACGGCCAACCGGCTCGACGGTCCCGTCGTGACGAGTGCCGCCCGGCGGCTGTGCATCGTCACGGTCGGCAAGGCGCACCAGGACGTGATGCAGGCGCTCGATAGCCTCGGCGTGGGCCGGGACGAAGCCGAAGCGCTGGGCCTGTCTGTCTACAAGGTGGCGATGAGCTGGCCGCTCGCGACCGCTCCCATTCTCGCCTTTGCCGGCGACGCCGACGAGATCCTGGTGGTCGAGGAAAAGGCGCCGACCGTGGAGAGCCAGATCAAGGCCGCATTGTTCCACCGCGCCGGCCGGCGCATGCGGGTGACCGGCAAGACCGATGCCGAAGACGGCCCGCTGCTGCCGGTGGTCATGGAATTCACGCCGCTGATGGTCGCGCAGGCGATCGTCGCCCGGTTGCATCACGACCCCATCGGCCTGGCGTCGCGGCTGGCCGCCTGGCAGGCGCGGGCCAGCGCCGGCGAAGTCCTCCCCTTCCCGGTGCGCAAGCCGTTCTTCTGCGCCGGATGCCCGCACAACAGCTCGACGCGCACGCCGGAGGGCTCGATTTCCGGGGGCGGCATCGGCTGCCACGTCATGGCACTGTCGCAGCCCAGGCTGAAGACCACCACGTTCAGCCAGATGGGCGGCGAAGGCGTGCAATGGGTCGGCGCCGCGCCGTTCTCCCGGACGGAGCACATCTTCCAGAACATCGGCGACGGCACTTACCAGCACAGCGGCCTGCTCGCGATCCGCGCCGCCGTGGCAGCGGAAGCCAACATCACGTTCAAGATCCTCTACAACGATGCCGTCGCGATGACCGGGGGCCAGTCCGCCGAGGGCGTGATCGAACCGCGCCGGATCGTCGCGCAGCTGCTCGCCGAAGGCGTCAGCCAGGTCCGCCTGGTCAGCGACGATCCCGCCGGATGGCAGGGATTGCCTGCGGGAGTCACGGTCCATCACCGCGACGATCTCGACGCGGTCCAGCGCGAGCTGCGAGCCGTCCCCGGCGTCACCGCGATCGTCTACGAGCAGACCTGTGCCGCCGAGAAGCGGCGGCGGCGCAAGCGCGGCGCCTATCCCGATCCCGACCGCCGCCTGTTCATCAATCCGCGCGTCTGCGAAGGGTGCGGCGATTGCTCGGTCCAGTCGAACTGCATCGCGGTGGAACCATTGGCGACGCCCGAGGGCACCAAGCGCCGCATCAACCAGTCCGCCTGCAACAAGGACTTTACTTGCGTGAAGGGGTTCTGCCCGAGCTTCGTCGAGATCGACGGGCCGGTCCTGCGCAAGCCGGACGGCGCGCGCATAGCGGGCCTCGAGGCGGAATTGTTCGCTGGCCTGCCCGAACCGGCGATCGCGCCGCTGGCCGGCGTCTACAACGTCTATGTCGCCGGCATCGGCGGCCTGGGCGTACTCACCGTCGGCGCGCTGATCGGCACGGCCGCGCACCTGTCCGGGCTGCGGTCGACCGTGCTCGATTTCACCGGCCTTGCCCAGAAGAACGGCGCCGTGGTCAGCCAGGTCCGGATCGCTCCCGCCGATGCCAGGATCCACGCGGTACGCATCGGCGCCGGGGAGACCGACCTGCTGCTCGCAACCGACGCGGTGGTGGCGACGAGCGCGGATGCGCTGGCCAAGTTCGCCAGGGGTCGGGGCCGGGTCGTGCTCAACGGCGACGAGGCGCCGACCGCCGACGTCGTCGCCGATCGCGACGCGTCGCTGCCGACGGGCCGGATGATCGAGACTCTGCTCGAGCGCGCCGGCGAGAACGGCTTCGTGCTCGGCGCCACGCGGATTGCCGAGGGACTGTTCGGCAACAGCGTCGCCGCCAATACCCTGCTTGTCGGCTATGCCTGGCAGAAGGGGCTGTTGCCGCTGACCGCCGCTGCCTTCGAAGCGGCGATCGAAGCGAACGGCGCCGCAGTCACACTCAACAAGCGGGCGTTCGCCTGGGGGCGGATGGCGGCGATCGACATCGCCAAGGTGGAACGGATCGTGGGCATCGCCGCACCCGCGCCGGTGGTCGAGGATATCGACGCCCTCGTCGAGCGCCGTACCAAGGATCTGATCGCCTATCAGGACGCAGACTATGCGGCGCGCTACGCGCAGCTGGTTCGCCGCGTCCACGCGGCCAGCTTGCCCTATGGCGCCGAGGGGGAGGCCTTGCTGCGCGCAGTTGCAGTCAACGCCTACAAGCTGATGGCCTACAAGGACGAATACGAAGTGGCGCGGCTCTATGCCGAGCCCGCGTTCCGCGCGGAGCTGGACCGGCAGTTCGCCGGCGCGCGGCGCGTCTCGGTCTGGCTGGCGCCGCCGCTGCTCTCGCGGATCGACGCGCGCACCGGTCGGCCCGCCAAGCGCAAGTTCGGACCCTGGATCTTCGCCGCCTTCTCAATCCTCGCGGGACTCAAGGTGCTGCGCGGCAGCTGGGCCGATCCGTTCGGCCGCAGCGCCGAACGTCGCGCCGAGCGCGCGCTCCGCGACGAATACCTCGCCATGATCGGCACCCTTTGCGAAGACCTGGACGGCGCCGGCCTGGCTCGTGCCACCGCGATCGCCGCCTTGCCCGATCGCGTGCGCGGCTTCGGGCCGGTGAAGCACGCCGCCATGGCCGACTATGCCGCCGAGCGCGAACGCCTGCTCGCGATGAGCCCGCCGGCAATGTCCACGCTTGCCGTCGCGGCGTGAGGCGACGCTCCGGTCGCGGCCGGGCGTGCGAAGCGAGCGCCTGGCGTGGGCTCAGATCTCGCCGGCGCGCGCGAACCTGGCGATGTGTTCGGCGGCGCGGAATGCCAGGGCCTCGATCGTCTGCGTCGGCTGGCCGCGGCCCGAGGTAACCATGCTCGACCCGTCGCAGAGGAACAGGTTCCGCACGTCGTGCGTGCGATGGTACTTGTCGATCACCGAGGTGGCCGGATCGTTGCCCATGCGGCAGGTGCCGAGCAGGTGCACGCCGCCGCTGGCCTCGCCGACCTCGCTGGGGACGATCTGCCTGGCACCGGCCGCGTCCATGATCTCCACCGCGCGCTCGACCAGCCATCGGGCATGCTTCATGTCGTCGGGATGGTCCTTGTAGGTAACCCGGATCGCCGGCACGCCCCAGTCGTCCTTCAGTTCCGGATCGATGTCGACGCGGTTGGTCTCCTGGGCCAGCGACGTGCCGTGGCCCGAGCAGTTCATCCAATAGGTATAGGATTCGAGGTATTCCTTGAACCCCGGGCCCCAGGTCGGCGTGCCCTCGGGCACGTTCTGGCCCCAGGTGAGGGGACCGCCCGAGCGCGCGTCGAAACCGCCCCCGCCGTAGAAGCCGCGCTTCGGGTCGGAATCGTACCAGTCGTGCAGGATGCGCGTGACGTTGGCGCCCTTGTATTCGTTGAGCGGATGCTCGAACCGGGCCATCGCGCCGCCGCCCTTGTTGAACATCAGGTAGCGGCCCACTTTCCCGCTGGAATTGGCGAGGCCGTCCGGGAAAGCGTTGGTTTCCGAATTGAGCAGCAGCTTCGGAGTCTCGGCACCGTTGGCGCAGACCACGACGGCGCGCGCGTTCTGGAACTGCTCCTTGCGGTCGCGGTCGAAGTAATGGACGCCGGTGGCGCGGCCGGCCGTATTCATGCCAATGCGGAACACGTAGCTTTCCGAGCGCACTTCGCAGCGGCCGGTGGCCTCGGCCTCGGGGATGACGGTCCACACCGACGAAGACTTGGCCATCACCTCGCAGCCGAAGCCGCCGCACAGGCCGCACTGCACGCAGGGCGGGCGGTCCTTGTAGACCATCGAATTGATCGCCAGCGGCGCCGGGAACGGATGCAGGCCCAGCTTGCGCGCACCCCGCTCGAACAGCACGCCCGACGACTTCACAGGCAGCGGCGGCATCGGGTAGGGCTTGCTGCGCGGGGGATCGAACGGGCTGGCGCCGGCGAGGCCCGAGACACCGACTTCCCATTCCACCATCGTGTAGTACGGCTCTAGCTCGGCATAGGTGATCGGCCAGTCGACCAGGCTCGCGCCTTCGATGCCGCCGTACCGGCTGCCCTCGATGAAGTCGATTTCGTGCAGGCGCCAGAAGTTGGCGTTGAAGTGCGCGCTGCTGCCGCCGACGACGCGCGCGTAGGTCAGCGGGTTCCTGCCGTTCGCCCGCTCGGCCTTCTGGCTGGGATCGCGACGGAAGGTCTGGGGATTGGTGGCCGGGTTGTTGGTGATCCCCGAGAGCTGGCGATACTTCAGCTCGTCGTGCTCGAAGTCCTGGGGCTCCATGCGCGGCCCCTGCTCCATCACCACGACGCTGTTGCCGGCGCGCGCCAGCTCGCGCGCCATGATGCCGCCCGAGGCGCCGGAACCGACGACGACGAAATCGACTGTCTCGCTGGTCTTGTAAGTCTTGCGCTGCATGGGGCGGCTCCGTCAGGCGGTGTAGGGCTTGGTGCCGGGATAGGGCTCGAACCCCGGGTAGTCCTTGTCGTAGTAGCCGAAGGGCGGCTCCCAGGCGTGGTTGTCCTCGACGCCGATCAGCTTCCAGCCGAGGTTGTCGTGATTGCCCCCGTACTTCGGCAGGGCAATGAGGCCGAGCACGGTGAGGCGCCGCACCGCGGTGAAGAAGGGCGTCTTGTCGACCTCCTTGAGCCAGGCGACCTGCTGCGCCTCGGGCGCCGCGGAGAAGGGCTTGTCGGCGCCGTAGCGCGTGGCATAGCCGCGCCCGAATTCGGCCAGGCCTTGCCGGAAGGACGGGAGCTGCGCCGCGAAGAAACTGCCGAGAGCATTGTCGATGAACTGGATGACGCGGGCGTCGCGCGCGCCGGGGGTCGCGCCGCCGGGCACGATCTGGTTGGCGATGGCATCGACTTCGGCCGCCTCGGCAGGGCTCAGCGTGGTGATCGTGGAGGGCGGCGCTGCCGGGTCATGGGCGCCGTGTCCCGCATGCTCGGCCGCAGCTGCAATCTGCGGCCAGTTCATGGCGATCCAGCCGGCGCTGGCGAGGTTGCCGACCGCCGCCAGGAACTGGCGACGCGAGGGGATAGGTTTTTCCAAGGGGTCGCTCCGTATCGGGCTGGAAAGCCACGGCTTCCAGAGCACGCCACCTGCGGACGGCGAATACGGCTAACTGCGCATTGACGGGATGCGCCCGGCGCAACCAGACGGCTGGCTGCCGGACTGGGCGTCGCGGCCCTTGCGCAATTCATGCGGGCGATGAATCGCGCGCCGCGCTTGATCCCCGGCGCGATAGCGGGGATGCTTGGACAGCGGTCGGACGGAAGGTTACCGGCCGGCCTCCAGGGGAAGTCGCACCAGATGTATCCAGGCACCCACGCGCTCGCCTCGCCGGACAAGCCGGCCGTCATCTGCCCCGGCAGCGGCGAGACGCTGAGCTATCGCGCGCTCGACGACCAGTCGAACCGGCTGGCGCAGCTGCTCCATGCCCGGGGGCTGCGGCGCGGCGATCACGTCGCGCTCTATTGCGACAACAATGCCGGGTTCTTCGTGGCGGTCTGGGCGTGCATGCGCTCGGGGTTCTACCTGACCCCGATCAACTGGCACCTCGCCCCGGCGGAAGCGGCCTATATCGTCGACGATTGCGATGCCACGGCGCTGATCGCCTCGGCCGCCATCCCCGCCGCCGCCGAGCTCGGCGCGCTGGTCCGCGATTGCCCGAACAAGCTGGCGATCGGCGGCGAAGTGCCCGGCTTCACCCGTCTCGAGACGGCGACCGCGGCCATGCCCGCGCGGCCGCTGGAGAAGGAATGGCTGGGGTCGCTGATGGGCTATTCCTCGGGCACCACCGGCAAGCCCAAGGGCATCGTCCGCCCCTTGTGGGACCGGGGGCCCGAGCTGGGCAATCCGACGCTCCAGTCGACCGCCGACATCTACGAATTCGGGCCGGACATGGTCTATCTCTCGCCCGCGCCGCTCTACCATGCCGCGCCGATCGCCCACACCATGGCGACGATCCAGGCAGGCGGCACCGTGGTGGCGATGGAGCGCTTCGAGCCCGAGGAAGCGCTGCGGCTGATCGAACGCTACCGGATCACGCACAGCCAGTGGGTGCCGACGATGTTCATCCGCCTGCTCAAGCTCCCCGAGGCCGTGCGCAGCCGCTACGATCTTTCCAGCCAGCGCCACGCGGTCCATGCCGCGGCCCCCTGCCCGGTCGAGGTCAAGCGCCGGATGATCGACTGGTGGGGGCCGATCATCGACGAATACTATTCATCGACCGAGGCGGTCGCCTTCACCACCATCACCAGCGAGGAATGGCTCGCCCACCCGGGATCGGTCGGCCGCAACCGCGGCAAGCCGCTGCACATCTGCGACGACGACGGCAACGAGCTGCCGGTGGGCCAGCCCGGGCAGATCTACGGCGAGCCGATGGCGGGAGCGGCGGCCTTCACGTACCACAAGGCGGCCGACAAGACCGGCAGCTCGCGCAATCCGCTTCATCCCGAATGGGTATCGGTCGGCGACGTCGGCTATCTCGACGCGGAAGGCTATCTCTACCTGACCGATCGCAAGTCGTTCATGATCATCTCGGGCGGGGTCAACATCTACCCCCAGCAGATCGAGGACGCGCTGGCGCTGCATCCCAAGGTCGGGGACGTGGCGGTCATCGGCGTGCCGCATCCCGAACTGGGCGAGGAAGTCAAGGCGATCGTCGAAGCCGCGCCGGGCGTGGAGCCTTCGGAAACGCTGGGCGAGGAAATCCGCGCCTTCGTCGAAGCCCGGCTCGGCCGGCAACTGGCCCCGCGCACGGTCGATTTCGTCGACCAGCTGCCGCGCCTGCCGACCGGCAAGCTCTACAAGAAGGCGCTGCGCGACAGGTACTGGGGCACGGCCGACGGCCGGACCATCCTCGCCGCCCAGGGCAGCTGAACTCCGCTCAGCCCTGCCGCAGCGCCCGCAGCCGTCGCCGCTCGGGCGCATTGGGCTGGCCGGTGTGGCAAGTGATGCCGCCGTCGGCCGCGACGATCGACCCGGTCATGTAGCTGGCATCGTCCGAGAGCAGGAAGGCGATGACCCCGGCCATCTCCTCGGGCCGGGCGGGTCGCTTCAGCGGGATGCGGTCCAGCCAGAAATCGCGGTCCACCGGGTCGGCGATCGCGGGCGCGGCCATCTCGGTCCCGACCAGCCCCGGGCACAGCGCATTGACGCGGATAGCGTCGCGCGCGCCGTTCAGCGCCAGGCTGCGGGTATAGTTGACCACAGCGCCTTTCGACGCATTGTAGGCATCCATGGCGAAGTCGCCGAACAGGCCGGAAATCGAGGCGACGTTGACGATCGCGCCGCCGCCGCCATCGCGCATCGCTGGGATCGCCGCCTTGCAGAACAGGAAGATCGCGCGGACGTTGATCGCGAACACGCGGTCCCACTCGTCCTCGGACAGGTCGGGCGTCTCGCCCAGGGTTCCCGTCCCGGCGTTGTTGACGAGATGGTCGAGCCGCCCCCAGCGCCGCACCGCTTCGGCTACTGCCGCCTGCGCATCCCCGGCCTGGGTCGCATCGGTCTTCAGGTAGGCGGCGCCGTCGGGCAGGGATTCGGGTTCGATGCGATCGGCCACCAGCACATGGGCGCCTTCGCCGGCCAGCCGCGCGACCGTGGCCATGCCGATGCCCCTGCTGCCGCCGGTGACGATCGCGACCTTGCCCTCGAATCTTGTCATGCCTTGCCCTCTCGTGCTCGTCGCGACCTGAAGCGCAGGGCGGACTGTGGCGCGGTCAATGTATTAGTCAATGGACGTTGCATTCCCTTCCCCTCGCTTCGCGGCGCCGCTATGGGATTGCCGAGGGGACGCCGGGCCGGCACGATCGCGCCGCGGCAGCATGACCATGGGGTTCCTGCCTGATGACCGAAGACCTTGCCTCTGCCGTCCTCGCCGCCGAACAGGCGCGCTGCGCGGCCATGCTGGCCAACGACGGCGCCGCGCTTGCCGGACTGCTCGACGATCGCCTCCGGTTCCACCACGCCAGCGGCAGCGTCGACGACAAGGCCGCCTATATCGAGAAGATCGGCGCCGGCCGCATCCGCTACGGCGGCATCGCCTGGCACGAGCAGGAGGTGACCGCGCTCGCCCCGGGCGTCGCGATGCTGACCGGCAAGATGGTCACCGACGTGAAGGTCGAAGGGACCGACAAGCGGCTGAACAACCGGGTCATGACCGTGTGGTGCCGCGACACCGGCGACTGGCGCCTGGTCGCTTTCCAGTCGACGCCGATGGCGGGCTGACGGCCGGCGATGGCCCTTCACCGCGACATCTCGATCAACACGCTCTGCCTGGCGCCGGCGCCGTTCGACGAACAGGTCTCGACGATTGCCCGGCTCGGCGCCCCCGGCATCAGCCCCGGACACGAGCAGATCGGCGAGACCGGTGTCGGCGCTTGCGCGCGGCTGATCCGGGATGCGGGCCTCACGGTCGCGACCGTGACCCATCGCGCCTTCGCTTTCGAAACGTCCGAAGCAGCGGCGGCGGCGCGCGAACGGCTGCTGGCGACCATCGCCATGGCCGGCGAAGTCGGATCGCGGAACGTGATCATGACCACCGGCGGACGCGGCACGCTGCGCTGGGCCGAGGCGGCCGAGCGCTTCGCCGAAGCCGTCGCACCCTGCGCCGAAGCGGCACGTGCCGCCGGGATCGTGATCGGTATCGAGCCGACCTCGCACCTCTACGCCGACGTCTCGATCGCCCACCGGCTGGCCGACACCGTCGCCATCGCCAGGCGCGCCGGGATCGGCGTGATGATGGACCTGTTCGCCTGCTGGTTCGATGCCGACATCGACGAGGCGATCGCCGCCGCCGCGCCGCTCTCGCCGCTCGTCCAGGCCAGCGACTATGTCTACGGCGATCGCGGCCTGCCGTGCAGGGCCGTGCCCGGCGACGGGGCGATACCCTGGGACCGGCTGGTCGGGCAGATCGTCGCGGCGGGCTTTTCGGGCTGGTTCGATCTCGAGGTCATCGGTCCGCGGCTCCAGGCCGAAGGCCAGGAAGCGGGCCTGCGCCGGGCCGCCGCCCGCATGGGCCAATGGCTGGAAGCGGCCGGTCGCCCGGCATGAACGACGCGGGGGAGACGAAGCGATGAGTGAAGTCAGAGTCGCCTATGATGCGAACAACTACCTCGGCGAAACCCCGGTCTGGTCCGCGCCGGAGCAGGCGCTGTGGTGGGTGAATTGCGAGCACGAGCCCGAATTGCACCGCTGGCATCCGCAAAGCGGCGAGCACAAGGTCTGGCCGATGCCGCAGCGGATCGGCGGTTTCGTCCACAAGGCCGAAGGCGGCTTGCTGGTAGCGCTCTACGACGGGCTCTACGATTTCGACCCGGCGACAGGCGAGCTGACTTTCCGCGTCCCCTCGCCGTTCCCGTCCCACGTCGCGCTACACGAATGCGGCTGCGACCGGCAGGGACGCCTGTGGATCGGCGGCTTCGACCGGAATTTCCCGGCGAACCGCAGCGCCGCCGATGCCGCGATCTGCCGCCTCGACGGCGATCGCCTGGTGCCGGTGATCTCCGGCATCTCGGTGGCCAATGCGCTGGCCTTCAGCCCGGACGGGCGGACGCTCTACGTCTCCGATTCGCCCCGGCGCACGGTGGAGGCCTACGATCTCGACCCGGCGACCGGCGCGATTTCCAACCCGCGCAGGTTCCTGGCGCTATCCGAGGGCGAAGGCTTCGTCGACGGCGCCGCGGTCGACAGCGAAGGCGGCTATTGGCTGGCGAATGTCGCTGCCGGCAGGCTTCGGCGCTACCTGCCCGACGGCTCGCTGGAACGCGTTGTCGACCTGCCGTTCGCCAATCCGACCAAGCCGGCCTTCGGCGGGCCCGATCTCGGCACGATCTATATCACCAGCACCCGCTCGGAAATGGGCTGCTTCATGGTCCCGACTCTGCCCAACGGCCCGGTCTATGCGCTGGATGCCGGGTTCGTCGGGATCGAGGACACGCGACTTGCATCCTCGCCACGGTAAAATAAACTTCGAGTGTTGTAATTATCCGGCAGCCGCGTATCGGGGTGAAAGGGGGCTAATGAACTGCCCTCGAATCATTAATCCGCGCGCGGGCCAGGACCGGAATCTGAAGGGAGCGGCGCATGTATCTGGCGCCTGACGCCGAAGAAGAGGAGATCGCGAGCGCTGCGGCACAGTTCCTGGCTGAAGCCATGCCGATCTCCCGCCTGCACGCGACGACCGGAGCGGCGGTGATCGCCGACATGGATAAAGCGCTGCGGCAGGCACTGGGCGGCATGGGCTGGTTCGCGCTGGCCGTGCCCGAGGAGGACGGCGGCTCCGGCCTGTCGGCGGTCGAGCATGCCCTGTTCTTCCGGGAAGTCGGACGGCAATGCGGCCCGCTCGACGTGCTGGCGCAATGCCTTGCGGCCAACCTGTTCGCCGAGGCGGCGCAGCGACGGGCTGTAATCGCCGGCGAACACGGCGTTGCGCTGCTGGTCCCCGACGGCAGCGGCTTCCGCCTGATCGGCAGCCCCGCCGCAGAGCTCGCCCTGCACGTCACGAGCGAAGCCGCCGGCATCTACCCGCTGGACGGCTTGCGCAGCGAAAATCGCCCCGCGCTCGATCCCGCCAATTCGCTGCGGGTGGCAGAGGCGCTGCCCGCGCCGCTCGCCAGCCTGTCGGGAACGCGCATCTGGCAGCTGGGCCAGCTGGGGGTCGCGGCCATGCTGGTCGGCATTGCCGAGGCCGCGCTCGATCTCATCGTCGAATATGCCAAGGTGCGCGAGACTTTCGGCCGCAAGATCGGCGCCTGGCAGGCGGTGCGCCACCCCTGCGCCGACATGGCGGTGCGGGCCGAGGCGGCGCGCGCGCAGCTGTGGTACGCGGCCGCGGCTCTCAAGGAAGGCCGCGCCGATGCCGCCGCCCATCTCGATGCCGCCAAGCATCTCGCCAACCTCGCGGCGCACGGCAATGCCGATACCGCCATCCAGCTGCACGGCGGCATCGGCGTGACCGACGAGCACGACTGCCACCTGCTGCTCAAGCACGCGATGCTGCTTGCCCGCGTGTTCGGCTCGCGTCGCGACCTCCTGGGCCGGCTCCTGCACGCGCGCCTGGACGACTGAGATGGACCTGCACTTCTCCGAGGCCGACGTCGAATTCCGCGCCCGCGCGCGCGAATGGCTCAAGGCCAACGTTCCGGCCGAAACCCGCCCGGCGCGCGGGCCGGAAAGCGCCCGCTTCGACCGCGCGTGGCAGCGCAAGCTCTACGACCACGGCTGGGCCGGCGTCGCCTGGCCGAAGGAATACGGCGGCATGGGCCTGTCGGGCCTGCAGCAGGTCATCTGGTACGAGGAAATGGCCCGCGCCCATGCCCCGCACCACATCAACACCACCTACATCGGGCTGATGCACGCCGGCCCAACCGTGATCGCGCGCGGCACCGAGGAGCAGAAGGCGTTCCACCTGCCCAGGATCCTCTCGGGCGAAGCGATCTGGTGCCAGGGCTTCTCCGAGCCCAATGCCGGCTCCGACCTGGCCGCGCTCAGGACGCGCGGCGTCGTCGACGGCGACCACATCGTCGTGACCGGCGCCAAGATGTGGACCACCGACGCCCAGCATGCCGATTACCAGGAACTGCTGATCCGCACCGATCCCGGATCGGAGCGGCACAAGGGGCTGACCTGGCTGATCTGCGACATGAAGCTGCCCGGCATCGAGGTCAGGCCGATCCGCACGATGCTCCAGGACGAACACGTCAACATGGTGTTCTACGACGAAGTGCGGATCCCGGTGGCCGATGTCGTCGGCGAGATCGGCGGCGGCTGGTCGACCGCAATGGCCACCCTGTCGTTCGAGCGCGGGCTAGGCTTCATCGGCGACCAGCTCGAGCTCTACGAGCGGGTCGGGCGCGCCATCGACCTGGCCGGCCGGACGCGGCTCGAGGACGGGCGCCTCGCCATCGAAGACGACGGCATCGCCCAGCGGCTCGCGTCGATCAAGGCCGACACCATGGCGATCCGCGCGATGACGCTGGCAGACATCGCCGAGACCGACCGCACCGGCATCCCCGGCCCCAAGGGCTCGATGATGAAGCTGCTGGTCACCGCCACGCACAAGGCGCTCAGCGAAGTGGTCAGCGACATCCTCGGCTGGGATTTCCTCGAATTCGACGGCGACCGCTCGGCCCATCCGTGGACTTACGAATACCTGTGGTCGTGGGTGTTCTCGATCTCGGGCGGCACCAGCGAGATCCAGCGCGAAATCACTGCCGACCGCGTGCTCGGCCTGCCCAAGGGACGATAGGATGACCGCCAGTCCGCTGCGCCTCGGCATCGCCGGAGCCAATCCCGATCGGGGCTGGGCGCGGGACACCCATTTCCCGGCGCTGGCGGCCCTGCCCGGCCTGGAGGTCTTCGCGGTCTCGGCCCGGACCCAGGCGATCGCCGATGCCGCCGCTGCCGCCTTCGGCGCGAGCCGGGCCCACGGCGATTCGCTGGGCCTGGCGCGCGACCCGGACGTCGACATCGTCGTCGTCACGGTGAAGGTTCCCGAGCACCGGGCCATCGTGCTCGCCGCGCTCGAGGCCGGCAAGCACGTGCTGTGCGAATGGCCGCTCGCGGTCGACCTTGCCGAGGCCCGCGAACTCGCCGAGGCTGCCGACAGGGCCGGCACCCATGTCGCGATCGGGCTGCAGGGCGCCGGCAGCCAGGCCGTCGAGCACGCGGCAAGGCTGGTGGCCGAAGGTGCGATCGGCCGTCCCTTGCGCCTGCGCGTCGTCTCGGCCACCGCCGGCTGGGCGGCCGCCTGCCCGCCGCACTACGAATACCTCCAGGACTGCCGCAACGGCGCGACTCTGGCCACGATCGCCGGCGGCCACACGCTCGCCATGGTCGCCGCCGTCGTCGGCGCCGTCACCGAGGTCAGCGCCTGCAATTCGATCCTCTGCCCGATCGTGACGGTCAGCGGCACCGACCGGACGGTCGCCCGCACCTGCGCCGATCACATGATGCTCCACACCCGCCACGACAGCGGCTGCGTCGCCAATATCGAGATCGTCGGCGGCGACTTCACGCCGCTGACTTTCGAACTGGTCGGCACGACCGGCAGGCTCGCCATCCGCGGCCACCATCCCGGCGGCTACCAGTGCGGCGAGCTTACGGTCGAATGCACGGCCGGCGCGCCGCAGCCGGCGCCCGAATTCCCGACGCTGAGCGATGCCGCGGTCAACGTCGCCCGCCTCTACCGGCGGTTCGAGAGCGACATCCGCACCGGCCGGCGGACGGTAGCGGATTTCCGGGATGCGGTTCGCTTGACCGAGCTGCTGCAGGCGATCGACATCGCTTCGGACGAAGGCCGCGCCATTGCCCCGGAATATGGCGGCGCAGCCTTCTGACATCGGCCGGCCCCGTCCCCCCTTGGCGAAAGCCGGCCTCGATCCGGCGACGGGGCCCCGATCAGCGCCAGGAAAAACCGCCGTCCACGGGCAGTTCGGTGCCGGTGGTGAAAGCCGAATCGTCGCAGGACAGGAACAGCGCCGCGCGGGCGACATGGTCGACCTCGCCCAGCCGCTTCAGCGCCACGCGCTCTGCGGCGCGAGCGCTGTGCTCGGGATTCTCCCACAGGTAGCGGGTCATCTCGGTCCGGATCACGCCCGGGCAGATCGAATTGGCGCGGATCCTCGGCCCGAGGTCCATCGCGATCGACTTGGTGAACATGGCAAGCGCCGCCTTGCTCGCCGAATAGCCGGCAGTGCCCGGCATCGGCATCAAGGCGCTGACCGAGGCGATGTTGACGATCGTCGCCGCCTGGGCCTCGGCGAGCAGCGGCAGCGCCGCCTTGACCACGTTGAACGCGCCGGTGACGTTGACGGCGAACATGCGGTCCCAGCTGGCGGGATCGAGGTCGACGAACGGAGTGATGTCGAGGATGCCGGCGGCATTGACCAGGCCGTCCAGCCCGCCGAGCCTGTCCCCGGCCTGGGCGACGACCGCGCCGACGCCGGCGCGATCGGCGACGTCGCAGGTCCAGCCCGGCTGGCCGAGGTCCCGGGCGACCTGCGCCACGCCTTCGCCGTTGCGATCGAGCAGCGCCAGCGCGGCACCTTCCGCCGCGAACAGGCGCGCAATTCCCGCCCCCATGCCGCTCGCCGCCCCGGTCACCAGGATCCTGCGTCCCGAAAGCTTGCCCGACATCGCCACACTCCCTATTGCAATCCGCTCAGCGCATTCCATACCAGCCGGCGCGCGGCTGGCGAGCCCAATCGATGGCGCGACCTTCTTTCGCATCCGGTCGCGTGACTTTCAGAGGGATACCATATGCCCAGCGACGACGAAGCCACGGTCCTGTCCCGTCATGACGACGGCGTCCTGCTGCTGACGCTCAACCGGCCGGAACGCGGCAATGCCTGGAACGCCGCCATCAGCCGGGCCTACTTCGGCTTGCTCGAGGACGCGGCGCGCGATCCGGCCGTGCGCGCCATCGTGGTGACCGGTGCCGGCAAGGCATTCTGTACCGGCGGCGACGGCGAGAAGCTGGCCGAAGCGGCCCGGTCGGGCGAATCCCGGTTGACCGCGCCGCTGCCGTACTGGACGCCGCTGCGCATCGGCAAGCCGATCATCGCCGCGGTCAACGGCGCCTGCTTCGGCATCGGCATGCAGCAGGCGCTGTGCTGCGACCTGCGCTTCGCTGCCGACGACGCCAAGTTCGCCACCGCTTATGCCCGGCGCGGGCTGGTCGCCGAATTCGGGATGAGCTGGCTGCTGCCGCGCCTGGTCGGCACCGGCCACGCCATGGACCTGCTGCTGTCCGCCCGGCTGGTCCGCGCGCCGGAAGCGCTGGCGATGGGGCTGGTCAACCGGGTAGTGCCGGGCGACGCCTTGCTCGACGAAGCGATGGCCTATGCCCGAAGCCTCGCCGCGCAATGCTCGCCCCGCGCGATGCAGGCCATCAAGCGGCAGTGCTGGCAGGACCTGATGAGCGACTTCTCCGCAAGCTATGCGCGTTCCGAAGCGATGCTGGCCGAGGCTTCCGCGCAGGAGGATTTCCGCGAGGGCATCCGCTCGTGGCAGGAGAGCCGGCCGCCGGCATTTCCACCGCTGGCGGCGGAACTGGCCTTCATCGACGCCCCCTGAACGCTCGATCGGGCCGCCTCGTTCGCCGCTTCGTACTGGGCGCGGTAAGCCATCACCGCGCCGTTGTGTTTCGGTCGTGAGCTTCGGGGCTTGGGGAGAAATGGGTGCTGAAACGAGTTCAGCATGACGGTAGGGGGGCATCAATCGTCGTCCCGGGCTCGACACGGGACCGCGGGCCTCGGCGAGGGATGGGCCGACCAGGATCACAGCGGTCCCGGGTCGTGCCAGGGGCGT
>CAUJJI010000148.1 GCA_963205265.1 Pseudomonadota bacterium | reverse complement strand
ATCCCGAGCTTCGGGGCTTGGGGAGGGATGGGTGCTGAAACAAGTTCAGCATGACGGGGAGGATCAGACCGGTCCCGCGACGGCGCCTGTCACTCTGAACTTGCTCGTCACCCTGAACCTGTTCGTCACCCTGAACTTGTTTCAGGGCCCATTTTTCCCCCGAGCGCCGGAGCCCTGCAATGGCGGACAACGGTACCGTTGCGCTTAGATCCCGAGCTTCGGGGCTTGGGGAGGGATGGGTGCTGAAACAAGTTCAGCATGACGGGGAGGATCACACCGGTCTCGCGACGGCGCCTGTCACCCCATCGCTGCCATCACCGCCAGCGGGTTCAGGTATTCGGTGTGCTCGACCACCTCGTCGCCGCGAAAGCGGGTGAGGATGCAGTAGCTGTTGCGGTAGGGCTTGCCGCCGGCCATCGTCGCTTCGCCGTCGGCGGTCGCGAGGACCAGCTCGGGGTCCTCGGTGCGCAGGATCCGCACGTTGGAGAAGCACAGCCTGCTGCGTCCCTGGGCGCTGCCGGCGAGCGCCGCGCGGGCAACCTCGCGGCCGCGGAACTCGGTGGGAACGCCGGCCGGAACGAAGGGCAGGCGCAGGACGAAGTCGGGGGACACCGTGCCGGGAAAGGAATCGAAGTCCCCTTCGCCGAAGCAGTCCATCCAGGCGCGCATCAGTTCGACGATATCGGTCATCGGATCGGCTCCCGTGTCGGGCAAGGAAATGGGCGGAACCGGCGATGCGGCTCCGCCCATCGGGATGCGTGCGAAGTCGCCTGCCGGCTCAGCCGAGGTTGGCGTTGACCATCGTGTAGAACATCGGCAGCGACAGCAGGAGATTGGTGCGGCTGGCGATCAGCGCACGCGGGGCGGCTTTCGCCTTCTCCTCGTCGGTCGCCTCGACGATGCCGAGGATCTTCTTCTGCGCGGGCCAGATGATCACCCAGACGTTCAGGAACATGATGATCGCCATCCACATGCCCACGCCGATCAGGTTGACGTTGCCTTCGCCCGACAGCGCCAGGGCCTGGTGGCCGTAGCCGTTCTGGAAGGCGATCGTCAGGCCGGTCAGGACCGTCAGCAGCGCGGCATAGCGGAAGAAGAAGAAGACCTTGGGCGCGATAAAGCCGGTGACGCCCTTCTTCAGTTCGGCCGGGATCGTGGGCATGGTCGGGACCTGAACGAAGTTCAGGTAATAGAGCAGGCCGATCCACAGCACGCCGAAGAACAGGTGCAGCCAGCGAAAGATCGAATTCACGTCCACCGGAGCGGAGGGAGCGAAGGCCATCATCACGACGACGGCGAGGACGAGACCGATGACGAGCACCAGATGCAGGTTACCGAATAACTTTGCCATAGATTCCCCCTTACGAAAGCCTGGCGACCGGGGCTCGACGGCCCGGCCTTGTTGTTGTTGGCCACCGCAGACGCGGCGCGCGCTTTATCGCGTCAATGCAACCGATTGTCACACGGTTTTGTCGGGTTTTGCACCGAAGTTCATCATTCGTGGGGAGGCTGGCTCGCCACTTCCTTTTCCGCCTCCTGCGCCAGCCCGTGCCGCAGCAGCATGGGGATGTGGGCGAAAGTGAACAGGAACGACAGCGGCAGGAAGACCCAGAGCTTGGCCTGCAGCCAGCCGCCGAAGCTCAGGTAGTGGCGGAACCCCTCGTTCAGTGCGGCCAGGACCAGGAAGAAGATCCCCCAGTTGCGCGACAGCAGCAGCCAGCCCCTGTCGCTGAGGCCCTCGAATGCGGCCTCGAGCAGGTAGCGCAGCAAGGCGACGCGGCGGGCATAGGCACCCAGCAGGGCAATGCCGAACAGCAGGTAGATCACCGTCGGCTTGATCTGGATGTAGAATTCGTCCTGCAGGAGGATGGTCAGCCCGCCGAAGAAGACTATGAGCGCGGTCGAAAGGCCGAGCATCGGCGAGATCCGCCCGAGCTTCCACTTGGAGACGACCAGGGCGACGAGGGCGGCGACCATGAAGGCGCCTGTCCCGCGAACGACGGCCATCACTTCGCCGACCGGGTTCTCGCGGTCCGCCGGCGAATAGTGCCGGTAGACCAGGAAGAACACCAGGATCGGGCCGTAATCGACCAGCAGGTTGAGCCAGCCCGCAGGCTTCCTGGCCGGTTGCTCTGCCATCAGGCCACTCCCGCGATGACCCGGGCGACGAGGTCCGGGTCGAAGGGCCTGAGGTCGTCGATCTTCTCGCCGACGCCGATGGCATGGATCGGCAGGCCGTATTGCTCGGCCGCGGCGACGAGCACGCCGCCCCGGGCCGTGCCGTCGAGCTTGGTCATGATGAGACCGGTCACGCCTGCCACCTCCTTGAAGATCTCGATCTGCTGCAGGGCATTCTGCCCGTTGGTGGCGTCGAGCACCAGCACGACGTCGTGCGGCGCCTCGGGATTGAGGCGACCGAGCACGCGGCGGATCTTGGCGAGCTCGTCCATCAGCTCGCGCTTGTTCTGCAGCCGTCCGGCAGTGTCGACGATCAGGGCGTCGATGCCCTGGTCGGTAGCGGCCTTGACCGCGTCGAAGACGATGCTCGCCGGGTCGCCGCCTTCGGGGCCCCGGACGATCGGCACGCCGAGCCGGTCCGCCCAGACCGCCAGCTGGCCGATGGCGGCGGCGCGGAACGTATCTCCGGCCGCAAGCATCACGCCGTAGTCCTGTTCCTGGAACAGGTGGGCGAGCTTGGCGATGGTCGTGGTCTTGCCCGATCCGTTGACGCCGATCACCAGGATCACCTGCGGCCGGGGGAATGCCACGATCTCCAGGGGCTTGGCGACCGGGCGCAGGATCGCGGCGATCTCTTCGGCCACCGCCTGCTTGATCGCGCCCTCGTCGAGGCCGCGATCGAAGCGCTCGCCGGCCAGCCGCTCGCGGATGCGCGCGGCGGCGCGGGGGCCGAGGTCGGAGAGGATCAGTGCGTCCTCGATGTCGTCGAGCTGCGCCTCGTCCAGCCGGGCCTTGGTGACGATCCCGGCGAGGTTTTCCGACAGTCGCTCCGACGTCTTGCGGAAGCCGCCGAAGATCCTCTGCGTCCAGGCTTCGGCGCCCGCGCCTTCCGAACTCATGCCAGCATTCCTTCGACGATCTTCTGCGGGACTAGCGTCATCACGCTGCGTGGCGCCGCGCCCGAGGGGAGGCGCACCGGCGCGAAGTTCTCGGCATGGCCGGTGCCGTCGCTCTCGGCGAGGACGGAAAGCGGGCGGCCGACGAGCCCCGCTAGCCAGCGGCCGCGCTGCTCGGCCACGGCCGCGCGCAGCTCGGCGGCGCGGGCCCTGGCGCGGGCAGGGTCGATCCGCGGCATGCGTGCCGCCGGGGTTCCCGGGCGCGGCGAGAAGGGGAAGACGTGACCGTGAACCACGCCGAGCTCGGCCACGGCGGCCAGGCTGTTGCGGTGCATCGCCTCGTCCTCGGTCGGGAAGCCGGCGATAATGTCGGCACCGACCGAAAGGTCGCCACGCCGCGCGCGCAGCGCCTCGACCAGGGCGATCGCGTCGCCGCGGCTATGGCGGCGCTTCATGCGCTTGAGGATGAGGTCGTCGCCCGACTGCAGCGAGAGATGGAGATGCGGCATGACGCGGCCTTCGCCGGCCAGCAGCTCGAACAGCTCGCGGTCGACCTCGGCGCCGTCGATCGACGACATCCTGAGGCGGAGCAGGGTGGGGAAGGCGGCGAGGATCGCCGTCGCCAGCGCCCCCAGCGCGGGGGTGCCGGGCAGGTCCGCGCCCCACGAGGTCAGGTCGACGCCGGTGAGGACGACTTCCCGGGCCCCGGCGTCGAGATGGCGGGCAACGTCCTCGAGCACCGCGCCGATGCTGCGCGACCGGCTCGGTCCGCGGCCCTGCGGGATCACGCAGAAGGTGCACGAATGGTCGCAGCCGTTCTGCACCTCGACGAAGGCGCGGGTGTGGACCTTGGTTCCCGGAACAGGCGGGCTGCTTCCCCGCGCAGGTGGGGATCTCGGGAGGCCGGGCTGGTCTGCGGCGAGGGTCCCCTGCAGCCGACCGAGGCCCAGGCCTTCGCCGGGGAGCAGGTATTTCGACAGGTCCAGCTTGTCCTCGTTGGCGACCAGCCCGTCGACCTCGGGCATCGCCGCCAGCATGTCGCGCTCGACTTCGGCGGCGCAGCCGGTGACGAGCAGCCGGGCACCGGGATGGGCCTTGCGGGCGCGGCGGATGGCTTGGCGCGTCTGGCGCACGGCCTCGGTCGTAACGGCGCAGCTGTTGACGACGACGAGGTCGCCCGCCCCGGCGAGCCCGGCGCGCAGCTGCTCGCTTTCGCAGAGGTTCAGCCGGCATCCCAGCGACAGCACTTCCACCGTCACCGATTCACTCCGTAGTGTTCCGGATCGAAGCTGCCGCGAAAGCTCTCGGCGGCCGGTCCGGTCATGACGATCTGGCCGTCGTCGCGCCAGTCGATCCGCAGGGTGCCGCCGGGCAGGGTCACGCCGACGCTGCGGTCGACCAGGCCCCGGCGCATCGCCCCCACGGCGGTCGCACAGGCGCCGGTGCCGCAGGCGAGCGTGAGTCCCGCCCCGCGCTCCCAGACGCGCAGGCGGATCGCATCGCGTGCGACGATCGTGGCGACATTGACGTTCACGCGATCGGGAAACAGGGGGTCGCGCTCGATCTCCGGGCCCAGGCGCTGGAGATCGACGGCATCGCAATCGGGCACGAAGAAGATGACATGCGGATTGCCGACGTTGACTGCGATCGGATTCGCCAGCTCTTCCCAGGCGACCGGCATGGCATGGGTATCCATCGCATAGGCGAGGGGGATCTGTGCCCAGTCGAAGCGCGGCACGCCCATCTCGACCGCGATGCCATTGTCGCCCGGATTGGCCGAAACGAGGCCGCCCAGCGTCTCGATCCGTGCGGGCCGGCCGTGCAGCAGCCCGACGGCGCGCGTGGCATTGCCGCAGGCCTCGACCTCGCTGCCGTCGGCATTGAAGATGCGCATGCGGAAGTCGGCCGCGTCGGAAGGCTCCAGCAGGATCAGCTGGTCGCAGCCGATGCCGGTGCGGCGGTCGGCGAGCGCCGCGGCCAAGGCGCCCGTCATCGGCGGAACCGCCTGGGTGCGGCCGTCGAGCACGACGAAGTCGTTGCCGAGTCCGTGCATCTTGACGAAGGGCGTCTGCATGGCACGCGCTCTATGCGCTGCGGCTGGCGGCGTCCAGTCTCGGGCTTGCTGCCGAACGGAGCCCGCTTGCCCGGTCGAAGCCTAGGCTGGCCCCTGGCGGCGCAGCGCGGAGGGAGCTGGGTCGATTTCCGCGGAGAGCCCATGGGCTTCCGGAGCTGGCGCCCCCGCCTCCGCCTCTTCGGGATTGAGCAGACCCATGTCGCCGAGCCGGCCCTTGATCAGGTCGGCCGGCTGCGGGTGGCCGTAGAGGTAGCCCTGGCCCTTGATGTCGCCGTAGCGCTGCAGCTCCAGCAGCACGTCGTTGGTCTCGATGCCTTCGGCGGGGATCGGCAGGCCCAGGCCGCGCCCGAGCAGGGCGATGGCGTGGACGATGGCCGCGGAATCCTTGTTCTCGGCCAGGTTGGTGACGAAGCTGCGATCGATCTTGATGCGGTCGAACGGCAGGCTGCGGAGCTGGGCGATCGAGGAATAGCCTGTGCCGAAATCGTCGAGACTGACGTGGATGCCTTGGTTCTTGAGGCTCGTGATCAGCGTGCGGGCGACGCCGATGTTCTCGTGCAGGCAGCTCTCGGTGATCTCGATCTCGAGCCGCTGCGGCGGGAAATTGGCCTCGGTCAGCATCTTCAGCAGCTTCTGCGCGAACCAGGGGTCGCGCAGCTGGATCGGCGAGATGTTGACCGCCAGCGTCAGCCGCGGATCCCAGGCGCCGGCGTCGCGCAGCGCCTGGCCGATGACGCTTTCCGACAGTTCGGCGATAGCGCCGATCTGCTCGGCCACCGGGATGAAGACGTCCGGGCTGACGACACCCAGCGTCGGCGAATTCCACCGCGCCAGCATTTCGAAACCGGTCAGCTCGCCGGTCTGCAGGTCGATCTGTTCCTGGTAATAGGGGACGAACTCGCCCAGCGGCAGGCCGCGGCGGATGCCGTTCTCGATCTGGTTGCGGAAGCGCAGCTCGGCTTCCATCGATTCCTCGAACCAGAAGTAGCAGTTACGGCCTTCCTTCTTGGCGTGGTACATGGCGATGTCGGCCATGTGCATCAGAACTTGCGTGTCGTTCCAGCCTTCCTCGCTGGCGTGGCCGGCGTCGCTGCGGGCGATGCCGATGGAAGCGGTGACCTTGATGTCGCTGCCGTTGATCGATTCGGGCTGGGCCAGTTCCTGCTCGATCGCCACGGCGAGTTGGTCGATCACGTCCTCGCGATTGCGGTCGAAGACGACAACGGCGGCGAACTCGTCGCCGCCGATGCGCGCCAGCAGCGAGCGCTCGGGCAACAGCCCGGCGATCCGCTGGGCGCAGCGCTGCAGCACGAGGTCGCCGGCGCTGTGCCCGTTGAAGTCGTTGATCTGCTTGAAGTTGTCGAGGTCGATCATCATGAAGGCGACCACTTCGCCGCGGCCGACGCTGCGCGCCGTCAGCCGGTTGGTCGCATCGTTGATGCTGCGCCGGTTGAGGCAGCCGGTGAGCGGATCGGTCTCGGCCAGGACACGGGCATGTTCCTCGGCCTTGCGGCGCTCGCGCACTTCGGCGCTGAGCTGGCGATAGCGGCGCCAGCCGAAGATGATGAGGACGACGTTGAACAGCAGGGCGTTGACCAGCATCTTGCCCGGCGCAATGCCGAAGCCGGCCAGCCAGCGCAGCAGTTGCGGCAGGATGACGCCGCTCTTGCCGACGATGAAGATGATCGCGGCGGCGGCGATGCCCAGCGCAATGACGTCGCGCTCGGCAGTGCCGAGGCGAGGCTGGATTCCGCCTTTGCGCAGTCGCGATTTGCCCTTGTCCAAGCGGACATCCCCCTGTTCCGAGGAAACCGCGATCCTAGCCCGGCGGTCTGAAATTTCGGTTAAGGATTGGGCGGGGGCAGGGTGGGCCGGTGGTCGAAAGTGTTAAGCTGCGGCGAAACGCAGGCTAGTTCCGCAGCCCGATCTCGCGCAGCCGTTCCTGAAGATAGTCGTCGGCAGTGATGTCAACCGGATAGCGGTCGGGATTGTCCGCGGTGATGCACTGCGGCAGGGTGCGGAAGCGGAAATCGCTGCGCAGGTGCAGGAAGAACGGCATTGAATAGCGGCTGAAGTCGGCGCGGTCGCCGCTGGGGTTGCGCACGCGGTGCGTGGTCGACGGCAGCTCGTGGTTGGTCAGGCGCTGCAGCATGTCGCCGATGTTGATCACCAGCGCGCCTTCCGGCGGAGCGACGCCGACCCAGCGGCCGTCCTTGGTCAGCAGCTCCAGCCCCGCTTCCTCGGCGCCGAGCAGCAGCGTGATCAGGTTAATGTCCTCATGCGCGCCGGCACGGATGGCGCCGCCTTCGCCTGCTGCCACCGGCGGGTAGTGCAGGAGGCGCAGCACCGAATTGCCGTCGGCGATGGCGGGATCGAACCAGTCGGTCCCCAGTCCCAGGTGGACGGCGATGCGCGAGAGGATGGTCGCGCCGACCCGGTCGAATTCGGCGTAGAGCCGGCTGAAAGTCTCGCGGAAGCCTGCGGGCCGCTCGGGCCAGACGTTGGGCGGCATCGAGGCGGCGAGCGGATGGCCCGGCGGCAGGTCGCGGCCGACGTGCCAGAATTCCTTGAGGTCGTGGTCGGTCGCGCCTTTGGCGATCTCGGTGCCGAAGGGCGTATAGCCGCGCGCGCCGGCGATCCCGGCGATGTGGTAGCGCCGCTTCTCCGCCTCGGGGAGCGCGAAGAATTCTGCCGTCAGTTCCCAGGCCCGCGCGATCAGCTGCGGATCGATCGCGTGGTCGCGGACGATGGCGAAGCCGAAGGCGCGGAAGCTTTTGCCGATGGCGTCGGAAAAGCTCTGCGCGTCGTCGCTCAACCTGAGCAGGGGAAGGGCAGCGAGGTCCATGTGGTGCAATCCGGAAACTGTCGTTATGGCGGGAGCCCTAGCGGAATCCGGAAGAGGATGCATGAGCGAAGTCAAGGAATCCAGACGCTATTGGCTGATGAAGTCCGAACCCGATGCCTACAGCTGGGACGATCTCGTCGCAGAGGGCGAGGGGACCTGGGACGGGGTGCGCAACCATCGCGCCGCGAACAACCTGCGCAGCATGAAAGTGGGCGACCAGGCGTTCTTCTATCATTCGAACATCGGGCTCGAGATCGTCGGCATCGTCAAGATCAGCAAGTCCGGGCTCAGCGATCCGACCGATCCCGACGGCAAGTGGGCGGCGGTCAAGGTGAAGCCGGTCAGGAAGCTCAAGCACCCCGTCACGCTCAAGCAGATCAAGGCCGATCCGGCCTTGTCCGAGATGGAGCTGGTGCGGCAATCGCGGCTGTCGGTCGCCGAGGTTCGGCCCGAGGAATGGGAGCACATCCTGGCGATGGCGAAGCGCTGAGCGAATAATCCCCAGCTTCGCTGTCCCGAAACGGGAAGGCGTGATCTCGGCGCTGGCGCGATGGTGAACGATTTCTTAATCCTTCGGCCATGCGAACCAGAAGACGCGCCCTTGTCCTTACCGACGAAGCTGCCCGCCACCCGTTCCGGCAGAGCCTGCCGCCCCACGTCCGGCGTCCGATCGTGGATGAGCCGGAGCCGGCGCGCGGCTGGCTCGCCCGGCTGACGACGCGCGACTACCGCGACTTCTTCACCACCTATTGCGCCGCCTTCGCGGCGGTGACGGTGTTCATCTCCTAAGCCGCCGCCGCTTCGGCCAGGAACAGCTTGCGCCCGAGCCAGGCCGATACGAGGCACAGCGCCGCGACGAACAGCAACTGGTCGACGACGGCAACCCCGATCGCGCTGAGGCACACTGCCAGCACCGAGCCGACGACCATCGCACCTGAATTGACGATGTTGTTGGCAGCGATGGTCCGCGCCGTCTGCGACTTGTCGACGAAGGTGGTGAGGAAGGCATAGAGCGGCACCACGAACATGCCGCCCGAGACGGCAATGCCGAGCAATGTCAGCAGCAGGGGTATCGCCAAGGGCTGGCGAAGGAAGCCGCCCACGTCCATCAGTTCGCCCTGGTCGTTCGCTCCCCAGGCCTGGCAGACGAGATGGAACAAGGCGATGCACATCGCCATGCCGATCACCGAGACCGGCGAATAGCGGGCCGATACGGTGCCCTTGAGCAGCGCGTTGATCGAGATTGAGCCGATCGCCACGCCCACCGAAAAGATCACGAGGAACAGGCTGGCCACTTCCTTGCTGGCCGCCAGCACGTTCTTGGCGAGCGGGGGAAACTGGACGAACAGCACGGCGCCGATCGCCCAGAAGAAGCTGATCGCCATGATCGCCAGGTAGACGCGCCGGTCCTCCATGGTGTTGCGCACCAGGGCGATCGACGACCGGAAGATGTGCAGGTCGATCGCTTCGGCTGCCACGACCGGCGGTGCGGGGGGAACCTTGCAGCCGGTGAGATAGCCGAGAACGGCGGTAACGACGACGCAGAGCGCCGCCCACTCGACGTCGATCCAGCCGGCCAGGATCGTGCCGGCGAGGATGGCGATGTAGGTCCCGGCCTCGACAAGGCCGGTGCCGGCGAGCACTTCCTCGCTTTTCAGGTGCTGCGGCAGGATCGCGTACTTGATCGGGCCGAAGAAGGTCGAATGGATCCCCATGGCGAACAGCGCCAGCAGCATCAGCGGAATCGCCAGAGTGGTGACGGCCTGGCCCTGCCAGGCCAGCACCAGCCCGGCGCCGCCGACGAGCATGATCAGGATCTCGCAGAACTTGACGATGCGGATGATCCTGGCCTTGTCGCGCATGTCGGCGAGCTGGCCGGAAAGCCCGGACAGGGCAAAGAAGGGGATGATGAACACCGCCGAGGCGATGGCGCTGAACTTGGCTTCCTGTGCTTCGGAATTGTAGACGCTGTACACGACGTACAGCACCATCGCATTCTTGAACAAATTGTCATTGAAGGCACCCAGCAGCTGGGTAACGAACAACGGCAGGAAGCGGCGCGTCCTTATCAGATGCGTCGATGTCGTCATGGCACTCGTTCTGGCATCCTCATTATGCAAGCGACCGTAGCGGCTGCCGGTCGGTCGACAAGTCCCTAGCCGCTCTTTTGTACAGAACTATTACCCGCTATCTCCGTGACAGAATGCTGACCCTGCCCAACCTCCTCACCCTGTCGCGGATTCTCGCCGTGCCCATTCTCGTCGGCCTGCTGTGGTGGCCGAAGTGGGAGCTGGGCTATCTCATGGCCTTTGCCGTCTACTGCCTGATGGGCCTCACCGACTATTTCGACGGCTATGTCGCGCGGGCGCAGGGAGCGGTGTCGAGGCTCGGCATCTTCCTCGATCCGATCGCCGACAAGATCATGGTCGCGGCGGTCATCCTGGTGCTGACGCGCACCGGCGACATCGGCGGCTGGCACGTCATCGCCGCGCTGATCATCCTGCTGCGCGAGATCGCGGTCTCGGGGCTGAGGGAATTCCTGGCCGGGCTGCGGGTATCGGTGCCGGTGTCGCAGCTCGCCAAGTGGAAGACGGCGCTGCAGCTGGTCTCGCTCGGCGCGCTGATCCTCGCGGGGGGGACGCCGCACTGGCCCCTGCCGCAGCAGGTCGGGCTGGTCTCGCTGTGGGGCGCGGCCGTGCTGACGCTGGTGACCGGCTGGGACTACCTGCGGGTCGGCCTCAAGCACATGGATTGAAAGCGGCCGGGGCCGTCACCCGGTCCGAAGCTCTTCGGCCAGCAATCGGAACTCTTCCCCACGGGGAGAATTCTTGCGCCACACCAGCGCGATCTCGCGATTGGCGTTCGGCGCCTTGAGCGGGCGCGCGACGACATTGGTGCCGTTGAGGATGCCGGCATCGAGCGCCATCTCGGGCAGCATCGTCAGGCCGAGGCCGTTGTCGACCATCTGCACCAGCGTGTGCAGGCTGGTGCCGATCATCGTCGCACTGGCGCGCAGTTCCGGGCGGTTGCAGGCGGCGAGCGCATGGTCCTTCAGGCAGTGCCCGTCCTCGAGCAGCAAGAGCCGGTTCTCGTCGATCAGCGAGGGCGGCACTTCCTCCGGCGGGTTGCGCGGGTCGTCGTGGGGGAAGGCGACGAAGAAGGCGTCGAGCTCGATCGTCTCCTTCTCCACCTCGCCGGTGGGATAGGGCAGGGCCAGCAGCACGCAGTCCGCCCGGCCGTGGTGCAGCGATTCGATCGCCTGGGCACTCGGCTCCTCGCGCAGGAACAGCTTGAGATTGGGCCGCTCGCGCCGCAGCCGGGGCAGCATGCGCGGGAGAAGGAACGGCGCGATCGTCGGGATCACGCTCATGCGCACTTCGCCGGAGAGCGGCTGGCCGCTGGACTGGACGAGATCGGAAAGCTCCTCCGCCTCGCGCAGGATGCGGTGCGCCTTGGCGACCACGGCGTTGCCCAGCGGGGTGAAGCGCACCGCGCGTTTGGTCCGTTCGACCAGCACCACGCCGAGCAGAGCCTCGAGATCGCGCAGCCCGGCCGAGAGCGTCGACTGCGAGACGAAACAGGCATCGGCGGCGCGCCCGAAGTGGCCGTGCTCGTGCAGGGCGACGAGGTATTGGAGCTGCTTGAGCGTGGGGTGGTAGACGGTCATGGCGCGGTGTTTATGCACGCGGAGGCGCGGAGGCGCGGAGATTGAATGAGTGGAATTCGCGCAGAGACCGCAGAGAGCGCAGAGATGTGGAACTTGCCGAAGGCAACATTCTCATTCCATCGCAGCTGCGACTTGGACGTGATCGGCAAAAGCGGCTTCGCCGCGGGCGCAACCTCTCTGCGCTCTCTGCGGTCTCTGCGCGAATCAAAACCTCCGCGTCTCCGCGCCTCCGCGTGAACCCAATCAAGCCACCGAGCGAACTTCACTCCGCCGCATCCGCGACGGCCGCAGCGTCGTCGACATGCGTCATCTTGAGCTTGCCGCCCACCACCGCGAAAGCAAGCTTGCCTTCCACCAGGTCGAGCGCGTCGTGGCCGAACTGGTCGTAGCGCCAGCTTTCCAGCATGGGCAGGCCCTCGCGCACGCCGGCAGCGAGCATTTCCAGCTCCTCGCTGCGCGCCAGCAGCCGCGCCGCCACGTCGATCTCGCGGGCGCGGATCTTCAGCAGCAGCTTCAGCAGATCGGCGACGAGCCCGCCCTCCTTGCCGAGCGGCGCGCCGCGCGCCGCGCGCGGCGGCAGCTCGGCGTCGGGCAGCGGCACGGCAGCGGCCAGCGTCGCCATCAGCCGGCGGCCGATGTCGTTGTCCTTCCAGCCGGGAGAAAGCCCGCGCACCTTGACAAGGTCGGCCTGCACCTTGGGCGGGTGGCTGGCGAGATCGGCCAGCGTCTCGTCGCGGGCGATGCGGCCGCGCGGGATGTTCTTGCCCTGCGCTTCCAGCTCGCGCCATTCGGCCAGCGCCTTCAGCCGGCCGAGCATCGCCGGATTGCGGCCCGCCGCCTTGATCCGCCGCCAGGCGGTCGAGGGATCGCTGCGGTAGTTTTCCGGATCGGCGAGCTTTTCCATCTCCTGGTCGAGCCATTCGCCGCGACCCGTCTTCCGCAGGCGGGCAAGCAGCTTGGGAAAGATGCGCGCCAGGTGAGTGACGTCGCCGATGGCATAGTCGATCTGCCGCTCGGTCAGCGGCCGCCGCGACCAGTCGGTGAAGCGCGCGCCCTTGTCGACCGAGATTCCCAACCAGCTCTCGACGAGATTCGAATAGCCGATCTGCTCCGACTGGCTGACCGCCATCATCGCGATCTGCGTATCGAAGATCGGATGCGGCGTGCGGCCGGTCAGATTGAAGATGATCTCGACGTCCTGCCCGCCGGCGTGGAAGATCTTCAGCACCTCCTCGTTGTCGGTCAGCAGGTCGAGCAGCGGCGCAAGGTCGATGCCGGGCGCCAGCGGGTCGATCGCGGCGGCTTCCTTGTCGTCGGCGATCTGCACCAGGCAGAGCTCCGGCCAATAGGTGTTCTCGCGCATGAATTCGGTATCGACCGCGACGAAATCGGCCCTGGCGAGGCGCTGGCACAGGTCGGCGAGAGCCTCGCTCGTGGTAATCAGTGGGTGTATCTGCATTCGTATCGCATTCTGATATGGGCCCGTGCGGACCCGCGGCTTGACAAAACAGCGGCCATCGCCTGTTAGCCGCCCCCTAACTGCCGTCCCCCTGCCTCATCGGCAGCCGAATGGAAAGAGTTTCGACGATGCACCCCTATCGTACCCACAGTTGCGGAGCGCTTACCGCCGGTGAGGTCGGCCAGACCGTCCGGCTTTCGGGCTGGGTGCATCGCAAGCGCGACCACGGCGGCGTGCTGTTCGTCGACCTGCGCGATCACTACGGCATCACCCAGATCGTCGCCGACAGCGACAGCCCGGCGCTGCCGGTGCTCGAGTCGCTGCGCGTCGAGAGTGTCGTCACCATCGACGGCACGGTGAAGGCGCGCGACGGGGCCACCGTCAATCCCAACCTCTCGACCGGCGAGATCGAGGTCTTCGCGCGTGCCGTCAGCGTGCAGTCGCGCGCCGACGAGCTGCCGATGCCGGTCGCCGGCGAGCAGGAATATCCCGAGGACATCCGCCTCAAGTACCGCTTCCTCGACCTGCGCCGCGACAAGGTGCACGCCAACATGATGCTGCGCTCGCAGGTCATCGCCAGCCTGCGCCGGCGCATGGTCGACCAGGGCTTCACCGAGTTCCAGACCCCGATCCTGACCGCCTCGTCGCCCGAGGGCGCGCGCGACTACCTCGTGCCGAGCCGCGTTCACCCCGGCAAGTTCTACGCGCTGCCGCAGGCGCCGCAGATGTTCAAGCAGCTGCTGATGGTGGCCGGCTTCGACCGCTATTTCCAGATCGCGCCCTGCTTCCGCGACGAGGACGCCCGCGCCGACCGCTCGCCGGGCGAGTTCTACCAGCTCGACTTCGAAATGAGCTTCGTCACCCAGGACGACGTGTTCAACGCGATCGAACCGGTCCTGGCCGGGGTGTTCGAGGAGTTCTCCGACGGCCGCAGCGTCACGCCGGCCGGCAGCTTCCCGCGCATTCCTTATGCCGAGTCGATGCTGAAGTACGGCTCCGACAAGCCGGACTTGCGCAATCCCGTCATCATCCACGACGTCACCGCCCATTTCGCGAAGTCGGGTTTCGGCCTGTTCGAGAAGATCGTCGGCGGCGGCGGGGTGGTCCGCGCGATCCCCGCACCCGCGACTGCGGAGAAGAGCCGCAAGTTCTTCGACGACATGAACGACTGGGCGCGCTCGGAAGGCCATGCCGGCCTGGGCTACGTTACCCGCAAGGGCGGCGAGTTCGGCGGCCCGATCGCCAAGAACCACGGCGAGGAGGGGATGAAGGCGCTTTACGAGGCGATCGGCCTCGGCCCCGACGACGGCTGCTTCTTCGCCGCGGGCAAGGAACTGCAGGCGGCCAAGCTGGCCGGCGCCGCGCGCACCCGCGTCGGCGAGCAGCTCGGCCTGATCGAGCAGGGCTGCTTCAAGTTCTGCTGGATCGTCGACTTCCCGATGTTCGAATACGACGAGGACGCCAAGAAGGTCGATTTCAGCCACAACCCCTTTTCGATGCCGCAGGGCGAGCTGGAAGCGCTCGAGACGATGGACCCGCTGGAGATCAAGGCCTGGCAGTACGACATCGTCTGCAACGGCGTCGAGCTGTCCTCGGGCGCGATCCGGAACCATAGGCCCGACATCATGTACAAGGCCTTCGAGATCGCCGGCTACAGCCGCGAGGACGTCGACAGCAACTTTGCCGGCATGATCAACGCCTTCAAGTACGGCGCGCCGCCGCACGGCGGTTCGGCGCCGGGCGTCGACCGCATCGTCATGCTGCTGGCCGACGAACCCAACATCCGCGAGGTCGTGGTCTTCCCGATGAACCAGAAGGCCGAGGACCTGCTGATGGGCGCCCCTTCCGAGGTGTCGCTGAAGCAGCTGCGCGAACTGCATATCCGCATCGTCGAGCCGCAGAGCAAGGGCTGACGGGCAAGGCCTCCCGAGCGATCGCAAGCTCCGGCCTGCGGCGTGGGCGTCCGGCGGGCAAAATGGCTTGCTCCGCCGCCGACACTTGCCAGCGGAGCTTACGTTCTTTAGGGCGACATCCGAGATTTCCATCCTCCGATTGAGAAGGGGCATTTAGATGAGCGACACCGCCGATCGCGTGAAGAAGATCGTCGTAGAACACTTGGGCGTCGAGGCCGACAAGGTCACCGAAGATGCCAGCTTCATCGACGATCTGGGCGCAGACAGCCTCGACATCGTCGAGCTGGTCATGGCCTTCGAGGAAGAGTTCGGCGTCGAGATTCCCGACGATGCCGCCGAGAAGATCAGCACCGTGTCGGATGCCATCAAGTATATCGACGAAAACAAGGGTTGAACGGGACCAATCCCGTTCGCCCGAGATGTCGATCTGACGGTTTGGGGCCGGGAATCGGAATATCGACAGGCTCGACCTCCAGCAGGTTGAGCCTGTTGCCTTTTCGGAGATTCGCATGCGTCGCGTCGTGGTAACTGGACTGGGATTGGTCACGCCTCTGGGCGGTGACGTCGATACCACCTGGAGCAATCTGATCGCCGGCAGGTCCGGGGCGGGACGGATCACCCGCTTCGACCCGACCGAGCACAAGTGCCATATCGCCTGCGAAGTGAAGCCCAAGGATCACCCCTGGGGCTTCGATGCCGACCAGCGCGTCGACCACAAGGTGCAGCGACAGGTCGATCCCTTCATCGTCTACGGCATCGATGCCGCCGGGCAGGCGCTCGAGGACGCCGGGCTGACCGACATGAGCGAGGAAGAGCGCTTCAATGCCGGCTGCTCGATCGGCGCGGGCATCGGCGGGCTTCCCGGCATAGAGAGCGAATCGATCGTCCTCTACACCAAGGGGCCGAGCCGGGTTTCGCCGCATTTCGTCCACGGCCGGCTGATCAACCTGATCTCGGGCCAGGTGTCGATCAAGTACGGGCTGATGGGTCCGAATCACGCCGTCGTCACTGCCTGCTCGACCGGCGCCCACTCGATCGGCGACGCCGCGCGGATGATCAAGGACGGCGACGCCGAGATCATGCTGGCGGGCGGCGCGGAAAGCACGATCTGCCCCATCGGCATCGCCGGCTTCGCCCAGGCGCGCGCGCTGTCGACCAATTTCAACGACCAGCCCGAGAAGGCGAGCCGGCCCTACGACAAGGACCGCGATGGCTTCGTCATGGGCGAGGGCGCAGGCGTGGTCGTGCTCGAGGAGCTCGAGCATGCCAAGGCGCGCGGCGCCAAGATCTACGCCGAAGTCATCGGCTACGGCCTGTCGGGCGATGCCTATCACGTGACGGCGCCGCATCCCGAAGGCTCGGGCGCATTCCGCTCGATGCAGATGGCCTTGCGCAAGGCCGGCCTGCAGCCGGGCGACATCGACTACATCAATGCGCATGGCACCTCGACGCCGCTGGGCGACGAGCTCGAGCTGGGCGCGGTCCGCCGGCTGTTCGGCGACGCCATCGGCAACGTCTCGATGAGCTCGACCAAGTCGGCGATCGGCCACCTACTCGGCGGGGCCGGCGCGGTGGAGACCATCTTCTGCATCCTGGCGATTCGCGACCAGATCGTGCCCCCGACGCTCAACCTCGATAATCCGAGCGAGAGCTGCGAGGGCGTCGACCTCGTGCCGCACACCGCCAAGAAGCGCTCGGTCCGCGCGGCGCTCAACAACAGCTTCGGATTCGGCGGCACCAACGCCAGCCTGGTCATCCGCCAGTACAGCGAATAATGCCGCCGCGCGGCTGCACACTGGCCGCGCTCGTCGCGCTTGCGCTGGCCGTCGCCGGCGCAGTGTTCCTCGCCGGCTGGTACGGCGGGGGACCGCTTCCCCGCGAGACCGCGTTCGTCGTCCCCGACGGATCCAGCCTGACCAGCGTCGCCGAGAAGCTGGAGCGCGAAGGCGCGATCGGATCGGCTGCGAGCTTCCGCCTGCGGGCCCGCGTGCTTTCCGCCGGGGGCACGATCAAGGCCGGCGAATTCATGCTGCCCAAGGGCGCGAGCCCGGCGCGGATCCTCGCCATTCTCGAAGGCGACGAAGTCATCCGCCGCTTCGTGACCATCCCCGAGGGCATGCCTTCGATCATGGTCTACGAGCGGCTGATGGCGCAGAAGCTGCTCACCGGCGACGTCCCCGTGCCGGCCGAGGGATCGGTGCTGCCCGACAGCTACGACTTCGAGCGGGGCGAGAGCCGCAAGGCGGTGCTGGCGCGGATGCAGGCGGCGATGAAGCGCGAGCTGGACGCGCTGTGGGCAAAGCGCGCACCGGGCATCGCCGTCAAGACGCCGCAGGAAGCGGTCGTGCTCGCCTCGATCGTCGAGAAGGAAACCGGCAAGCCGGCCGAGCGCAAGCTGGTCGCCGGGCTCTATTCCAACCGGCTCAGGCAGGGCATGCTGCTGCAGGCCGATCCGACGATCATCTACCCGATCACCAAGGGCAAGCCGCTGGGGCGGCGCATCCGGCAATCGGAGATCCAGGCGGTCAACGGCTACAATACCTATGCGATGGTCGGCTTGCCCAAGGGACCGATCACCAACCCGGGGCGGGACTCGCTCGCAGCGGTGCTCGATCCGGCGAAGACCGGGGCTCTCTACATGGTCGCCGACGGCACCGGGGGCCACGCCTTCGCCGATACGCTGGAGCAGCACAACGAGAACGTCGCTAAATGGTTCGCGATCCGCCGGGCGCGCGGCGAGCTGTGATCGCTTCCGGCGATCATAGAAAGAACAATAACAAATTTTGCCGATGAAACACTGCCGTCTATCTCCGCGTTCGCACCCCATCCAAGGAGACAGATCGTGATCAATCGCCCCATTCCGGACGTCACATTGAAAACCCGCGTCCGCGACGACAGCATCGGTGGAGCCAACCCCTTCCGCTGGCAGGACCTGCCCGTGCGCGACGAGTTCGCCGGGAGGCGAGTCGTCGTCTTCTCGCTGCCCGGCGCTTTCACCCCGACTTGCAGCAACGAGCAGTGCCCCAACTTCGAACGCCTCTTCGACGAGTTCAGGGCGCAGGGCATCGACGACGTCTACTGCATCTCGGTCAACGACGCCTTCGTCATGTACCAGTGGGGCAAGAACCTCGGGCTCAGGAAGGTCAAGCTGCTGCCCGACGGCTCGGGCCAGTTCACACGCCGCATGGGCATGCTGATCAACAAGGACCACGTCGGCTTCGGCATGCGCAGCTGGCGCTATGCCATGGTCGTCGACGATAACGTGATCACCCACTGGTTCGAGGAGCCGGGCATCAACGATGTCGGCGCCGATGAGGACCCCTACGGTGCTACCGCTCCCGAGAAGCTGCTGGAAGCCCTCAAGGTCGAGCAGAAGGTACCCGCTTGACCGAAGACGCCCCGGACCGGCCTTCCTCCCTCCCGGCCCGGGGCGTACCCCTGCTGATCGTTGCCGAGCTGCCTCGCGATGTCTTCGCCTGGGCCGACGCCCTGCGGCGGCGACACTACCCGCCGGACCGCAACCGGCTGGCGGCACATGTTACCCTGTTCCACGGGCTTCCCCCTTCGGCGCATGGCGAGGTGGTGCGCCTGCTTGCCGATCTGGCGACCAGGCCGCCGCCCGAGGCGCGCCTTGCCGGCATCATGGACCTCGGCCGCGGCACCGCCCTGGCGGTCGACAGCCCGGGCATGGCGGCCCTGCACCGCGAGATGGCCGGGCGGCTGTCGGGCTTGATCCAGCAGAAGGATGCCCAGCCCGTGCGCCTGCACGTCACCGTGCAGAACAAGGTCTCCGCGGCAGAGGCGCATGCCCTGCAGGATGAACTTGCCCGCACGCTGGAGGCGCGAAGCTTCCGCTTCCGCGGCCTGGGACTGTACGGCTGGACCGGCGAGATCTGGCAACAGCTGCGCATCTTTCCATTCCGCGGAACCGGCGACTTGGGTAGTTGACCCGGCCCCGCACCGGCCCTATGAGCGCCGCCTGCGCTGGCAGCGTGGCGGAGTAGCTCAGCCGGTTAGAGCAGCGGAATCATAATCCGCGTGTCGGGGGTTCGAGTCCCTCCTCCGCTACCAATCCCTTATCCGGAAGCTTCCGACAGCTTCCGCATTTTTCCAAAAATCGAAAGAAAAGCAGAGGGTTGCGGGTGATTCGCGTCCGCATGCGCCCATGGCCTTCCACATGCAGCCAGATTTGGTGTGGGGGTATTTTGGGGGTAGTTTTGCGGAGTATCGGAAAGGAGCGATACCCCCATGCCTCTGACGGAGACTCAAGCCAAGAATGCCAAGCCAC
>CAUJJI010000147.1 GCA_963205265.1 Pseudomonadota bacterium | reverse complement strand
GCCGACGAACAGCACCTTGCCGCCGGCCTGGACCGTCGCCGAGACGAATTCGAGCGCACGCGCCATCAGCGGCACGGTCTGCGACAGGTCGATGATGTGGACACCGTTGCGCGCGCCGAAGATGTACGGCTTCATCCGCGGATTCCAGCGGTGGGTCTGGTGGCCGAAGTGTGCGCCGGCCTCGATCAATTGCTGCATGGTGACGGTAGGAGCCGCCATAGGTAATTCCTTTCCGGTTGTGCCTCTGGAAAGCTGGAACCGTGCGGTAAGGTCCGAAGACCTTCAGGTCCGCTGCGGCACCGGTATGTCAGTGCTTTCCATGTGGATTCGCTGCGATCGCCGGACATCCCCAATGGATGCCCCGCTCCGAAGCGAGGGCGCCCTTAACGCCGATCGCGGAGAAAAGCCAGCGGAAATTGGCGCCTGCCAAGTCGATCGGGGGCAGCCGGCGACTCCGCGAAGCTGAACGCGAGGACCACTTCGCCGCAAGGCAAATGCCGTTCGCCGCAATTGGGGCTTGCGCTGAGAACAAATAGAGAACATATAGGTCGGCAAGCGGGAGCCTTTGCGGCGCCAGAAAGTTATCCACAGGCTATCCACACTGTTCCCACAGGAAGGGCAACAGGGCTGGATCGGCCCCGAAACAGGGACACGAAAGTCATGACCGGCATTCTGCTCAGCGCGCTTTTCACTTTCGGCGGAAGCTTCGCGCTCGCCTCCCTGGTCGGCAGCTGGAAGCGGCACGGCGCCGCTTTCCGCGTTCTGCACCGCGAACTGCGCGCCTGCGCCGCCACGCGCGAAGTCACGGTGACCACGCGCGCGGTAAGGGTCCACGCCCAGGCAGTGGTCTTGCGCCCGGCCTTCAGGGCGCCGGATCGCTCTCCGGAACCGACGGCCGTGCTCCCCGCTGCCGCCTGACCCGGGCATAGGTGGCCAGGGCCAGCGGGATCAGCAGCAGGTAGGCGACGCAGATTCCGACCAGCGTCAGCCAAGGCTCGGTCAGCAGCGCGGCCACGATCAATCCGGTCAAGGCAATGACTTCCAGGCGAATGCTGCGGCGCGGCCGCAGCTTCGACCAGCTGAGCGTCGGCAGGCTCGAGATCAGCAGGAAGGCGATCAGGACCAGCCAGATGCCGACACCGACCGGGTTCCGGAAGTCGACCACCATGCCGCCGGGCAGCGCCATCCCTTGCTGGCCGCTCGCCAGCCACAGGTAGAGCGGCAGGAAAGCGAGCCCCGCCCCGACCGGCGCCGGCACGCCGGTAAGGAAGCCGGCGGACTTGTGCGGATCCTCGGGCAGGTCGATGCGGGCATTGAAGCGGGCGAGCCGCAAGACGCAGCAGATTGCGAAAGCCAGGGCGGCGAACCAGCCGAGGCGCGGCAGCTCCTGGAGCGTCCAAAGATAGATGATCAGCGCCGGGGCGACGCCGAAGGAGATCGAATCGGCCAGGCTGTCGAGCCTGCCCCGAAGCGCGACTGCGCCTTGAGCAGCCGCGCGGCGCGCCCGTCGATCCCGTCGAGCATGCCGGCGAGGATGACCGCCAGCACCGATTTCTCGAACTCGCCGGCGATGGCATAGCGAATGCCCGTCAGCCCGACGCAGAGCGCCGCCGCGGTGATCGCATTGGGCACCATGGCACGCAGAGTCAGCCCGCCCGGCAGGCGACGGACCGGATGGCGCGATCGCTCGTCGCTCATTGGCTTACGCCCTGGAGCAGTTCCTGCCGGCCCAGTTCGGCCAGGATGGTTTCGCCCGCGATCACCCGCTGGCCCATGAGCACGCGCGAGCCGCAGCCCTTGGGCAGGTAGACGTCGACCCGGCTGCCGAAGCGGATCAGGCCGACGCGCTGGCCGCCCGCCAGCATGTCGCCCGGTTTGACGAAAGGCACGATGCGCCGCGCCACCAGCCCGGCGATCTGGGTGAAGGCCAGCAGCACGCCGTCACCCCGCTCGATGAGGATGTGCTGGCGCTCGTTGTCTTCGCTGGCCTTGTCGAGATCGGCGTTGAGGAACTTGCCGGGGATATAGACCAGCCGCCGCACCGTGCCGCCGACCGGGGCGCGATTGATGTGGACATCAAAGACGCTCATGAAGATCGAGACGCGCGTGACCGGCGTATCGTCCATCCGCGGCGCGCCGCTGCCGTCGTCGATCATCAGTTCGCGCGGAGGCGGAACCTGCTGGATCAGGGTGACGAGGCCGTCGGCCGGAGACACGATGAGCCGGTCGTCCTGCGGCGTGACTCGCTGCGGGTCGCGGAAGAAGGCCAGGATCCAGACGGTCAGCGCGGCCAGCGGCCAGGCGATCGTCTCCCACGCACAATAGGCGACGACCGCGCAGAGCACGGCCCCTACGAGAGCGAACTTGCGGCCTTCGGGGTGGATCGACGGCCATTGCCAGCTCGCCTCGCCACGCCCTTGGTTGTCGAGAATTTCTCCGGGCATCCTTGTCCTTTAGGCGCTGGGCGGGAAAGCCGCAACGATCGCGCGACCGGCGGGCTGCTAGGCGGCCCGGGCGGCCGTTCCGCGCGGCGCAAGGACCGACGTTTCGCCCGGCCTGACGCCGGCCAGCACGATCCGCTGCATTACCCGCGCGGTTTCGTAGTCGGGCACGGCGAAATGCTGGACCGAGCGGTTGTCCCAGAAGGCGATGTCGTTGGCTGACCATTTCCAGCGGACGGTGAACAGCGGCGATTCGACGTGGCGGAACAGCACCGGGAGCAAGGCGGCGCTTTCCTGCGGGCTCAGCTCGACGATCCGGGTAACGAAGCATTCGCTGACGAACAGCGCCTTGCGGCCGGTCTCGGGGTGAGTCAGCACGACCGGATGCACCTGCTCGCGGGCATGGCGCTCGGTGTAGCGCGCCTCGAAGAAGGCCCCGAATTCGCGCATGCGCTCGACCGTGCCCTGCACCGAATGGATAGCGGTCAGCCCGTCGAGCATCCGCTGCATCGGCTCCGACAGGGCGTCCCAGGCCGCGGTCATGCTCGACCAGCAGGTGTCGCCGCCGAACGGCGGGACTTCGACTGCTCGCAGTGCCGTCGCGATCGGCGGCCTCTCCAGCGAGGTGGTGTCGGCATGCCACACCGCCGTCGCGAAGCGCGTCGGGCCGAGGTCGGCGGTGCCGACGTCGCTGGGCCTGTCGTCCTCGCTGCCTTCGGATTCCTCCTTCAGCGGCACGCCGAAGTTCTCCATGAAGGCCCAGAACTGCTCGAGGTCGATGTCCTGGCCCCGCATGAAGACGACACCATGGTCGAGCACCGCCTGCCGCACCGCCGCCGCAACCGGTGCCGGCAGCGGCTCGCGCATGTCGACGCCGTCCAGCACCGCCCCCACCGACGTCGTGAGCGGCTGCACGGTGATTGGGCTGGTCATGGGCCTCTCCGTTCTTGTCTTTATCGGGCGTGCATTGTTTCCGGTGCGAAGCGGATAAGTCAACGCCCGCGCAGCGCTCAGGTCGCCCCGGCGATGAAGTCGTGAAGCCTTCGACATGGCGGACAGCTTGGGCTAGGCGCACGGCGAATTCGATTCGCAACAGTCGGGAGATTCCGCCATGAAGATCGACAATACCATTGCCGCAGTCGTCACCGGCGGCGCATCCGGCCTCGGCCGCGCCAGTGCGGAAGCCCTGTCCGCCGCGGGCGTCAAGGTCGCCATCTTCGACATCAACGAGGAAGCCGGCGAAGCCTTCGCCAAGGAAATCGGCGGCGTGTTCTGCAACGTCGACATCATGAGCGAGGAAAGCGTCGAAGCCGGCTTCGCCAAGGCCCGCGCCGCTCACGGGCAGGAACGCATCCTGGTGCACTGCGCGGTCGTGGCCGGCGGCGGCAAGACCATTTCCTTCGACAAGGCCACCGGCGGCTACAAGCGCACGCCGACTGCCCAGATCGCCCGTTCGGCCGAAGGCATCTTCACCGCTTCCTACCGCGTGGCCTCGATCGCTGCGCTGGGCATGGCGACGGCCGAGCCGCTCAACGACGACGGCGAGCGCGGCTGCATCATCTTCACCTCCTCGGCCGCCTCGCAGGACGGCCAGATCGGCCAGGTCGCCTACGGCGGCGGCAAGGGCGCGGTGAACTCCATGGTCCTGCCGATGGCGCGCGACCTCATGGACCTCGGCATCCGCGTCAACGCCATCCTGCCCGGCACTTTCGCGACCCCGCCGATGCTCAAGGTCAAGGAAATGAACGAGGCGGTGTTCGAAGGCCTCGGCAAGGCGGTCCCCTTCCCCAAGCGCCTCGGCAAGCCCGAGGAGTTCGCGTCGCTGGTGATGGAGCTGTCGCGCAACACCTATTTCAACGGCCAGCTGATCCGCCTCGACGGCGCGATCCGCATGCCGCCGAAGTAGGAATGCGAAGATCCTCCCCCGCAAGGGGAGGATCTTCCGCCACCGCGCCTCCCCTCAGAAATCCGCCGTCACCGACAGGTTGTAGCGCCGGCGCTCGTCCATATAGATCGAGTTCGGCGCGACCACCTTCCAGCTCGCGGCGTCGAAGACGTTGTAGGCGATGAAGCGGAAGCTTGCCGGCACCTTCCCGACCTTGAACGATTGCCGCAGGCCGAGATCGAGCGCGGCGTAGCCCCGAACCATCAGCTGACCTCCGCCCAGTTCCGGCTGGGGGCGAGAACCCACCGCGCGCTTGCCGGTATAGGTCAGCGACGCCGTCGGGGTCAGCCCGCCGAAGATGTCGGTACGGTAGTTCGCGTCGACCTTGGCATAGAGCGACGGCGTGCCGGCCGGGCGCTTGCCCAGGAGGCCGAGCTGCCTCGCGCTGCCGGTCACGCGCGGCTGCATCAGCACGGCGCCGCCGAGCAGGCTGAACCGCTTGCCGAGATGGCTGGCGAGCGAGGCTTCGAGTCCGCGATGCCTGACCTTGCCGACCTGGGTGAAGGCATTGGTCGCGTCGAACGTGAAGTAGGGCTTGGTGATCTCGAAGGCGTTGACCACCATGCGCCCGCCCGGGATGGCGAAGCGCACTCCGCCCTCGTACTGCCGCGTGCGCGTCGCCGGCAGCTGCTCGTTGCGGTTGCGCGCAGTGTCGGGCGCCACGCCGCTGTCCTCGAGGCCTTTCTGCATGCCGGCGTAGAAGTCGAGCGAGCGGCTGGCCTGGAAGGCGAGCGTCGCGTTGTAGAGCCAGGGATCGTCGCGCGACAGGGTCACCGCGCCCGTCAGGCCATCTCGGAAGCGTGCGCGATAGCGGGCCTTCTGGATGCCGACATTGATGCTCCCCACATCGTCGATCCGGGCGATATAGCCCAGCATCAGGGCGGACTGGCGGAGCCGGCCGACATTCACCCGCGAGAATTGGAAAGTCGGCTTGGTCTCGGGATCGCGCTCGCCGTAGACGACTGTCCCGAAATCGCGCCGGTCGGAGCCGCCCGATTCGGTCAGGCGATCGCGGGCGCGAAAGCCGGCGAAGATGCCATGGGCGAACTTGCCGGTGCGCTTGTGATAGGCCAGCCTGACTTCGCCGCTCGTCGAATGGAGGTCCTGCTGGGGATCGGCGATGAACAGGTGCCGGGCAAGCCCCGTCGGCGACTGCAGCGTGAAGAGCTCCGAATAGTTGCGGTGCTTGTCGCCGACGGCATGGAAGATGCCGCCGCGCAGGCCCAGGTGATCGGTGATCGCCGCCTTGATCACGCCGCCCATCTGGTGGTTGTCGTAGCGCCCCTTGGCCCAGTCCTGGCCGAGATAGCGCCGGACTTTCGGCCTCTCGGGCAGATAGGCACCGGTGACGATCGCCAGCGGGTGGGCATAGTTGGTGGTGAAGACGGAGTGCGAGACGAAAGGCGCGACCTCGACCCCGCCGAAGCGGGCGATCAGGCGCCCGGTTGCACCCCAGGCCTGGTTGCTTGCGCCGTCGCTCTGGCGAAGGTCGGATTGGGCCATCCCGCCGATGAATGCCACGCCCCTTGCCAGCGGCATGCGCAAGTCGAACTCGCGGATGTAGCCGCCGAAGGCCATGAAATTGTAGCCCAGGCTCACCCCCGCCTCGGCCGGGAAAGGGCGAAGCCGATATTCGATGATGCCGGTCGGCGCCTGGAACGGATGGATTTCGGCCGCGAAGCCGACGCGAACGGCATTGCCGTTGCGCAGGCGGGCCGACAGCGCGCCGACGGGGTCGTAATAGACGCCGTCGATCCGCCCGTTGCCGGCCTTGGTCGGACTGAAGCCGCGGGTGTCGCTTTCCGAATAGATGCCGGTCTGCTCCAGGCCCACCGACGAGCCGAAAGCGTCGTCGGCCGTGGCGACCGCATTCTCCGCGGCGCGCTGCGCCCAGGCCGGTGCGGGCACGGCCAGCAGGGCAAGCATCGAAGTGGCAAGCAGTCGCCGCACCAAATTCTCCATCAGAAGTCCGCTGCCGCCGACAGCGACGAGCGACGGCGCGCGTCGGGATAGGGCATGTTCGTCGCGATCACGATGGACGGCAACGGGCGTCGGCAGGATCGCGACACCCCCCATCCAACTCTTGCCGCGGCCACACTTGCGCACTGTCCTTCACCGCCTCCCACTTGCCCAAAGCAAGCGGAAGGCGATCGCGCAACCGAAATTACTAGCCTAGCTCACTAATTTCTCGGCACCGGCAATGCGGACGCGTTCAGGGCGTGATGCGCAAGGCCATCGCCTTGGCCAGCACCGCCATGAAGCGATCCTCGCCGTCGCTGTAGGCCTGCAGCGGCTGCCACCCGCTGGCCAGGAGCAGCGTCGCGGCGCTGCGATCGTCGTACTTGTGGCTGTTCTCGGTATGGATGGTCTCGCCCGCGGCCATGGCGAAGCGGCGACCACCGACCTGGAAGGCGATGTCGCGCCTCGCTTCGAGATGCATCTCGATCCGGGCACGCTCCTCGTTCCACACGGCGCGATGGCGAAGCGAATCCACGGGTATCGTCCCGTCGAGCTCGCGATTGATCCGGTGGGCCAGGTTGAGGTTGAACTCGGCCGTCACGCCCGCTGCGTCGTCATAGGCGGCGAGCAGGACTTCCGGCGCCTTGATGCGGTCCATGCCGATGAGCAGCATCCCGCCGTCGCCCAGAGTCGTGCGCATCGCCCGCAGCAGGTCGACCGCGGCATCGGGGGCGAGGTTGCCGATCGTCGAGCCGGGAAAGAAGCCGAGCCGCTCGCGGCCAGCGATCGCCGCGGGCAAGTCCACCGCCCGGGTGAAGTCGGCCTCGACCGGGAGAATCGGCAATCCGGGATAGCGCTCGCCCAGGGCTGCGCAGGATTCGCGCAGGAACTCGCCGGAAATGTCGATCGCGACATAGGCGGCAGGATCGATGGCATCGAGCAGCAGCGGCGTCTTGGCAGCGCTGCCGGCGCCGAATTCGATGACCGTGCGCCCGCGCCCGACCGCTTTGGCGATGTCGCCGCTGCTGCGGCGCAGGATCTCCATCTCGGCGCGGGTGGGGTAGTATTCGGGCAGGCGGGTGATGTCCTCGAACAGCTCGCTGCCGCGGCGATCGTAGAACCACCGCGCCGGGATCGCCTTGCGCTCCTGCGCCAGCCCGGCCAGCACGTCGTGCCGGAAACGCTGGTGCAGCGTGGCGTCGCCGCGTTCGAGCACGTTGCCGGGGATCGACGCCATCGCTCAGAGATCCCGGGCCAGGCGCAGGCCGGTGAATTGCCAGCGCTGGTGGGGATAGAAGAAGTTGCGATAGCCGGCGCGCGAATGGCCGCGGGGCGTGGCGCAGCTGGCGCCTTTCAGCACGTACTGGCCGTTCATGAACTTGCCGTTGTATTCGCCGACAGCCCCGGCGGCGGGGCGGTAGCGCGGGTACGGCAGATAGGCCGACCGGGTCCATTGCCAGCAATCGCCGAACAGCGCCGCCGTTCCTGTAGGAGCGACGGCGGCGCAGACATCGAGCTGGTTGCCGGCGGCAGGGTCCTCACCGGCGGCGAGCGTTTCCCATTCGAACTCGGTCGGCAGGCGGCATCCGGCCCAGGCGGCGAAGGCTTCGGCTTCGTAGTAGGAGATGTGTGCGACCGGCGCGGCGGGGTCGCGGGCCTGCCAGCCGGCCAAAGTGAAGTGCTCGCCCTCGCGCCAGTAGAGCGGCGCCGCGACGCCGTGCTGCCGGACCCAGGCCCAGCCGTCGAACAGCCAGAGCGCGGGCGTGGCATAGCCGCCGTCGGCGATGAAGGCATCCCACTCGCGGTTGGTCACGAGACGCTCGGCGAGAGCGAAGGGCTCGAGCAGGACGCGGTGGGCCGGTCCTTCGTTGTCGAAGGCGAAGCCGCCGCCGCGATGGCCGACCAGCGCGATCCCGCCGGGATGCTCGCGCCAGCCGTCGCCGCCCTGACGGAAGCGCGGTGCGGCGGGGGCATAGGCCGGTCCCAGCGGGTTGCACGACAGCGCATGCTTGATGTCGGTCAGCAGCAGTTCCTGGTGCTGCTGCTCGTGCGCGAGGCCGAGCGCGATCAGCCCGGCAAGCTCGGGCCGGTCGAGCACCCGCTCCATCGCCGCGTCGACGTGGGCGCGGTAGGCAAGCACTTCCTCGAGCGAGGGACGCGACAGCAGCCCGCGCTCGGCCCGCGGATGGCGCGCGCCTTCGGCCTCGTAGTAGGAATTGAACAGGAACGGCCATTCGGCGTCGAACAGCCGGTAGCCGGCGACATGGTCGCGCAGCACGAAGGTTTCGAAGAACCAGGCCGAATGCGCGAGGTGCCACTTCGCCGGCGAGGCGTCGGGCATCGACTGGATCGTCGCGTCGGCATCGGACAAGGGCGCCGCCAGTGCCACGCTCAGCGCGCGCACCGCGCGATAGGCGTCGGGACAAGCCCCTGATTTCGCTTCCTGCCTTAGAGCCGCCGAGTCCATGGGTGCCCAACGCGCCAGAGCGCGTCAGGCTCCCCTGCCCTTTGGGGCATCAGGGCGTGATCGCGTCGATCACGCTCCGGCTTGCTCAGGCCGCCTGCTTCGTCCGCTCGGTCGCTTCCAGGTTGAGCATGTCGGCCATGAGGAAGGCCAGCTCGATCGACTGCGCCGCGTTGAGGCGCGGGTCGCAGTGGGTGTGATAGCGGTCGGCCAGCGCCTCGTCGGTGATCGCCACGGCGCCGCCGGTGCATTCGGTCACGTCCTGGCCGGTCATCTCGACGTGGATGCCGCCGGCATGGGTACCCTCGGCGCGGTGGACGGCGAAGAAGCCGCGCACTTCGGCGAGGATGCGTTCGAACGGCCGCGTCTTGAAGCCGCTGTCCGACTTGATGACGTTGCCGTGCATCGGATCGCAGGACCACACCACCGGGTGCCCTTCGCGCTTCACCGCGCGGACCAGCTTGGGCAGCCCTTCCTCCACCTTGTCGTGGCCGAAGCGGCTGATCAGCGTCATCCGGCCCGCCTCGCGCGCCGGGTTCAGCAAGTCGAGCATGCGCAGCAGCGCGTCCGGCTCGAGGCTGGGACCACACTTCATGCCGAGCGGATTGCCGACGCCGCGCAGGAACTCGACGTGCGCCGAGCCTTCGAAGCGGGTGCGATCGCCGATCCACAGCATGTGGGCCGAGCAGTCGTACCAGTCGCCGGTCAGCGAATCGCGCCGGGTCAGCGCCTGCTCGTAAGGCAGCAGCAGCGCCTCGTGGCTGGTGTAGAAGCTGGTGCCCTGCAGCTGCGGCACGGTTTCGGGATCGATGCCGCAGGCGGCCATGAAGTCCAGCGCCTCGCTGATCCGATCGGCGGTTTCGCGGAACTTGGTCGCCCAGGGGCTGCGGCCGATGTGCTCCAGCGTCCATCTGTGGACCTGGCGCAGGTTGGCATAGCCGCCGTTGGCGAAAGCGCGCAGCAGGTTCAGCGTCGCCGCCGACTGGCTGTAGGCGCGGATCATCCGCTCGGGATCGTTGACTCGCGAAGCGTCGTCGAAGTCGATGCCGTTGATGATGTCGCCGAGGTAGCTCGGCAGTTCCTTGTCGCCGATCTTCTCCACCGGCGAGGACCGCGGCTTGGCGAACTGGCCGGCCATGCGGCCGACTTTCACCACCGGCTGCTTGCTGGCGAAAGTCATGACGACCGCCATCTGCAGCAGCACGCGGAAAGTGTCGCGGATGTTGTCGGGATGGAATTCGGCGAAGCTTTCTGCGCAGTCGCCGCCCTGGAGCAGGAAGCCCTTGCCCGCGGCGACTTCCGCCAGGTCGCTCTTCAGCGCCCGCGCCTCGCCGGCGAAGACCAGCGGCGGAAACTTGGTCAGCGTGTCCTGGACTTCGCTCAGCTTCGCGGCATCGCCGTAGTCCGGCAGATGCTTCGCCTCGAACGTCTTCCACCCTTCGGGCGTCCAATTGCTAGCCACTTCGCATGCTCCTTAGGGGCGCAATCCCCGGAAAGGGGCGCCACATAGCCCCAGCCGGGCGCGAATGCAAAAGCGCAATTGCCGCTTGCCGCGATCGCCCTCAGCGCGCCGCCGTAACCAGCGACTGCGGCGCGTCCTGCGGCAGCACCGCCAGCCGCCAGCTCGAGCCGGGCTGCAGGTAGCGCGCAGCCAGCGCCTGCATCCGTTCCGGCGTGGTCTGGGTATAGTCGGTAAGCAGCGTCTTGATCGAGCTGAAGCGCACCGGATCGTTGGTCGCCCCCTCGAGCTGGTTCATGAAGAAGGCCGAGCTGGTGGCCGCCCGGGTCACCTGCTGGCGCAGCGGCTCGGTCACCCGCTCGAGCTCGTCGGCGCTCGGCGGATGGGCGATGAGATCGGCGGCGATCTCGCGCGCGGTCTGGAAGAAGACCGGCACGGTCGCCGGCTGCAGCGTCGCCAGGGCAGTGATCGCACCGCCGGTCGTGGAATCGAGCGGCCAGGTCGAATAGACCTGCGGCGCATAGCTTGCCCCGGTCTTTTCCCGCATCCTGTCCATCAGGCGGTTGGTGAACAGCTGCGTCAGGATCTCCAGCTCGCGCGATTCGCTGACCGCGACCGAGCCGCCGCCGGTCGGCCAGGAGACGACGGCCGCCGCCTGGTCGTCGTCGCCGCGGTGCGACAGGATGATCGTCTCGCCGTTGGGCGAGCGCGGCTTCGCAGCGGGCGAGCGCGGCTTCGACAGCGGCTTGCGGGCGGCCAGCGCGCCGAAAGTCCGCTGCAGCGCCTCGATCGTCCTGGCGCGGTCGAAATCGCCGTAGATCTGCACTTCGATCGGCCCCCGGCCCAGCGCCTCTTCCCAGACCTTGCGGAACTTCTGCGGCGTGGTCTTCTCGATCTCCGCCGGAGTGGGCGTGTGATAGCGCGGATCGCGGTTGCGCTGCAGGAACTTGAGGTCGCGGTTCAGCACGCCCTGGGGCGAAGTCGAATAGCTTTCGTACTGCAGTTCCGCCGCCGCCCTGGCGCGCAGCACGGGATTGAGGTCCCAGCGCGGCATGGCGAACTTGGCGGCGAACAGATAGAGCTGGTCGGCGAGATCGGCCTGGCGCGTGTCGGCCGAAAATTCGAACGACGAATCCTGGATCTCGAACTCGAAGCCCATCTTGCGGCCGGTGGCGATGCGGTCGAGCTCTTCCTGGCCGAGCGTGGCGACGCCCGAGCCGACCAGGGCGAGGTCGCCCAGCGCGATGTAGGGTGCGTCTTCCGGCCTGAACGCGCGATAGCCGCCGCCGAAACGGACTTTCACAGTCACCCGGCCGGGTTCGTCGACGACCGGCCAGATCAGCGCCTTGACCCCGTTGGCGAATTGCAGCTGCTCGACGCCAAGCACGCCGGTGTGCGTGATCGTCGGCTCCCCGGCAGGGGTGCCGATCACCGGAAGCTGGTCGAAGCGGACCGGCTTGCTTGCCGCCAGCCGCACGCTGCCGTCGGCCGCGACCGGATCGAGCAACGCCTGGCGCAGCGCCTTGTCGTCGCCTTCGCCGGCCTTGGGCACCAGCAGCATGGCCCGAGTCACGCTGCCGCGGAACAGCTTGCGCGTATGTTCGAGTATCCGTTCGGGCGTGAACAGCGGGATCGACTGATGGAAGATGTCGAGCACCGCTTCGGGCGCGGCCACGGTCTCGCGGATGTCGATGGCGTTCACCAGGTCGTCGGCGACGCGCGCTCCAGGCAGGAGGCGGCGCTGCTCGACCGGGACCTGGAAGGCTACTTCGAGCTCGGCCACTTCCCGGTCGATCTCGTCCTGGGTCGGCGGATTGGCGAGCGCGTCGGCGATCACCGCCCGCACGTCGCGGATCGCCGCCTTCCAGTCCGTACCGAGCGGGGTGACCGAGACGAAAGTGCCGTCGACCGAGCGGCTGACGTCGTCCTGGGTGACCTGCGCCAGCAGATAGCTGCCGCCGGCGCGGGCCTTGGATTCCAGGCGGCGGTTGAGGATCGCCTGCGCCAGCGAGTCCGACATCAGCCCCTGGTTGTAGACGATCGTGTCGTTGACCTGCCGCCACGGCCGCAGCACCGCGAAAGTGACCGATCGCGGCAGGTCCGGCTCCACGGCAACCTGGGTCTCGCCCACCGGATTGGCCGGATCGACGCCGGCCGGCGGGGCGGGATCGCCGAAGTTCGGCGCCGGTTCGGCTTTCCCGGCGACTTTCCAGTCGGCGAAATACTTCTGGACCAGGCCGGCAAGGACATCGGTTTCCATGTCGCCGGCGACGATCACGGCCACGTTCTCGGGCCGGTACCAGCGGCTGTGGAAGGCGCGGACGGCGTCCTGGTGGGCGTTCTGGAGCGTGGCGACTGTGCCGATCGGCGAACGCTCCGCCAGCCGCTGGCCGGCGTAGAAGATGCGCCGGTTGAGGTCCTGCACGCGCTGCGCCGCGCCGCCGCGCTCGCGCATTTCCGCCAGCACGATCGGCACGTCGGTGCGGATGTTGGCTTCGCTGAGCGTCGGCGCGGTGACCATGCCCGACAGCAGCTTGAAGCTTTCGTCGAGCGAAGCCGCGGTCGCATTCGGCAAGTCGAGCTTGTAGACGGTCTGCGTCGGCGTCGTCTCGGCATTGGTGTCGTTGCCGAACGACGCGCCGAGCCGCTGCCAGGTGGGGATCGCCTGGCCGTCGCCGAGATATTTCGACTGGCGGAACAACAGATGCTCGATCAGGTGGGCAAAGCCCTGCTCGCCGTCGCGTTCGTTGAGCGAGCCGGCATCGACGCGGATGCGGATCGAAACCTGCCCCGGCGGCACGCCGTTCTTGCGCACCGCATAGCGCAGCCCGTTGGGCAGTTCCCCGAAGACCCACTCCTTGTCCTGCGGCACGTCGCTGCCGCGGTAGAGCCAGGGGACTGCGGGCGGCGCGGGCGTGCTGACCTTCGGCTTCTCCTTGGCGGCGACGGGCGGCGCGGCAAGCAGGGTCAGCGAAGACAGGCAGGCAAGGGTACGGGCGAAGCTTTTGGCGGCGATCATCACTGCACGGTTATAGGAAGCCATGTGATGAAGGGCCAGTGAATAGCAGGGGTTTTCTTCGGCGAAGGCCTTCCCCGGCGCCCGGCGAAAGCCGCAGGGAACCGAGACTGCCCTTGACCCCTTCGGTTCTGTGCCTAAATGCCTTTGTCATGTTCATTGAAACCGAAACCACGCCGAACCCGGCAACGCTCAAGTTCCTGCCCGGCCAGGAAGTCATGGCTTCCGGCACGCGGGAATTCACGTCGGACGAGGAAGCCGCCGCTTCGCCGCTGGCCGAAGCGCTGTTCACGCTCGGCGACGTGACCGGCGTCTTCTTCGGGCGAGACTTCGTTTCGGTCACCGCCGGGCACGGCAGCGACTGGAGCGCGCTCAAGCCGCAAGTGGTCGCGCTGCTGCTCGACCATTTCGTCACCGGCGCGCCGCTGTTCGCCGGCGGCGACGCGGGCGCCATCGCGGTGCCGGCGGAAGGCGACGACATCGGCAGCGACCCCGCCGACGAGGATATCGTCGCCCAGATCAAGGAACTGATCGAGACGCGCGTGCGCCCGGCCGTCGCCAACGACGGCGGCGACATCATCTATCGCGGCTTCCGCGAGGGCGTGGTCTATCTGACGATGCAGGGCGCCTGCTCGGGCTGCCCCTCGTCCAGCGCGACGCTCAAGCACGGGATCGAGGGTCTGCTCAAGCACTACGTGCCAGAGGTCACCGAAGTGCGTGCCGCCTGATATGGCTGCACCGCTGCCCGACGCCGCGCTCGACCAGCTGTTCCGCACTGCCCGCACCTACAACGGCTATCTCGACAGGCCGGTGACGGCCGACCAATTGCGGGCGATCTGGGACCTGATGAAGTTCGGGCCGACATCGGCCAACATGCTGCCGGCGCGGCTTGTCTGGTGCGTGAGCGCCGAGGCCAAGGAACGGCTCGCGGCCTGCGCCAGCGGCTCCAACGGCGAGAAGATCCGCAAGGCGCCGGTGTCTGTCGTGATCGGCATGGACATCGATTTCCACGAGCAGCTTGCCTGGCTGTTCCCGCACAATCCCGCCATCGCCGGCTATTTCGGCGACCGGGCGACGCGCGAGATCATGGCTCTCAGGAATTCCTCGCTGCAAGGCGCCTACTTCATCATGGCGGCGCGTGCGCTGGGCCTCGACACCGGACCGATGTCGGGCTTCGACAATGCCGCAGTCGATGCCGCCTTCTTCGCCGCCACGCCCAATGTGAAGTCGAATTTCATCTCGACGCTCGGCTACGGCGATCCGGCGACGATCTTCGAACGCTCGCCACGTCCCGATTTCGACGTGTTCAATACTATCGCCTAGAGCGGGAACCCGGTGCGCACATTGGTCATCGACAGCGCGACCGAGGCCTGTTCGGTAGCATTGTTCGAAGGCGCGCAGCTGCTGGCCGGCGACTGGCGAATGCTGGGCCGCGGCCATGCCGAGCAGCTCGTCCCGATGATTGCCGCCCTTCCCGACCGCGGCCGCGCCGGCCGGATCGCCGTCGCCCTGGGTCCAGGCAGCTTCACCGGCGTCCGCGTCGGGCTCGCCGCGGCTCGGGCGCTGGCTTTCGCCTGGCAATCCGATCTGATCGGCTATCCGACGCTCGCTCTCGTCGCCGCCATGGCGCGCCAGCAGGCCGGTGCGCAGGGGCTCGCGGTCGTCATGACCGGGGGCCACGGCGAATGGTTCGCCGAGAGCTTCGCCGCAGGCGGCACTAGCTCGCGCCCGCTCGCCTCGCTGAAGCCCGCCGACGCCGTTGCCGCCTGTACCGAAGAGCTGGTGGCGGGCAGCCAGGCCGAAGCCCTGGTCGCGGCGCGCGGGAGCGGCGCGGCGCTGCCGGTCTGGCCGGACGCCCGCGCATTCGCGCTGCTGCCGCGCTCCGCCCTGACCGACCGGGTCGAGCCGCTGTACGGCCGCCCGCCCGACGCGAAGCTGCCGAAGGCGGCGCAATGAATCCGCCGGCCGACGACCTCGACCGGCTGATGGCCGTAATGGCGGCGGCATTCGACCCCGAATACGGCGAGGCCTGGACTCGCCGACAAGTCGAAGACGCCCTGCTGCTGGGCAATTGCACTTACGAACTGATCGACGATTGCGGTAATCCCCCGGCTATCGGCTGTGCCGCTGCCGGCTTTTCACTGTCCCGGCACGGGTACGAGGAAGAGGAACTGCTTCTTTTCGCAGTCGACCCCAAGCATCGGCGCAAGGGACTGGGCGCCAGGATGCTCGTCAGTCTTGCCGAGGCGGCGAAATCGCGCGGTGCCCATCGCCTGTTGCTGGAAATGCGACGGGGCAATCCCGCCGAATCACTGTATCGCACGTTCGGATTCCAACCTATTGGCGAGCGGCCGAATTACTATCGCACTTTGCATGGCGATCGGATCGATGCGATCACTTTCGCTTTCGTGCTCGAGTAAGTGATCGCCACTATTGGTGGCAAAATCTTGCTGCTTAGTCCCGAAACGAGCCAAACTTGACACAATTCAACTTGTCAAGGCGGCTACACTCGTTCAAGGGCTGGTAATCGTAGCCCGATTCCCTTGTTGCAAAGTTGTAACTCCCCCACCCTCGAGGACGTATTATGGAAGATATCCAGAACGAGATGAAGGAAACCCTCATCACCCTTACTTCGGACATTGTTGCCGCTCATGTGAGCAACAACAGTGTTACCGTCGATGACCTGCCGTCGCTGATCACGAACGTCTATGGCGCTCTTGCAGGTCTGGGCCAGGCCGCACCGGTTGCAGAACAAAAGCTCGAGCCGGCCGTATCGGTAAGGTCTTCGGTGAAGCCCGATTACATCGTCTGCCTGGAAGACGGCAAGAAGCTGAAGATGTTGAAGCGCCACCTGATGACGCATTACAATCTTACGCCCGATCAGTATCGCCAGCGCTGGAATCTTCCGGCCGACTATCCGATGGTCGCTCCGAATTACGCTGCCAAGCGCCGCGATCTTGCCAAGAAGATCGGTCTCGGCCGCAAGCCGGGCGCCAAGCGCGGTCGCAAGCCCGCAGCTGCCAAGGGCTGAACGCCGCCCTGCCGGACCGGGGCTTGCCGGTGAAGCATGCCGTCCGATCGGGCGGGGATGACCTTCCGGGCAAGCGCGGTTGAAGATATCGCCGTACCGGCCTAGACTGGCCGGTGCGGCGTTTCTCATGGAGTTCCAGTGCACCAGCCTATCGACATCGAAGCCATCTGTGCCGAGCGTGGGCTGCGCATCACCGAGCAGCGGCGGGTAATCGCACGGGTACTGTCCGAAAGCGACGATCACCCCGATGTCGAGAAGCTCCACACCCGGGCCGCGGCGATCGATCCCGGCATCTCGATCGCCACGGTCTACCGCACCGTCCGCCTGTTCGAGGAAGCGGGCATTCTCGACCGGCACGATTTCGGCGACGGCCGTGCCCGCTACGAAGCCGCACCCGAAGCGCATCATGACCACATGATCGACGTCGAGACCGGCAGGGTCATCGAATTCGTCGATCCCGAGCTCGAAGCACTGCAGCGCCAGATCGCCGAGCGGCTGGGCTTTCGCCTGGTCGACCATCGCATGGAACTCTACGGCGTGAAGCTCGATCGCGACGTCGCGCGCAAGGACAGCGACAGCGAAGGATGACCGACGCGCCGAGCGTAGCTCCGGCGCCGATCACCGCCCTGGGCCGGCTGCGGATCGCCGTGCGGTTGCCGGCCATGGTCCTGCTGCTCGCCCTGTGCGTGACCTGCTACTATCCCTGGCGCCTGCTCGGGCCGCACAACCCCTGGCCGCGGATCTTCCTGGGCGGCATCGCCTGGCTCGCCGGAGTCGATGTCCGGACCACCGGCCCGCGGAACCGGCGGGGGGCCTTCCTGCTCGCCAACCACGTCAGCTGGATCGACATCCCGGCGATCGCCGCCGCATCGGGCTCCGCCTTCGTCGGCCACGACGGGCTGGCGGGGCACCCGTTCCTGCGCTGGCTCTGCCGCATGAACGACACCGTCTTCATCGCCCGGCACGACCGGACCAGCGTCGCGGCGCAGGTCGCGCAGGTGCGCGAGGCGATCCGCGATACCGGCGCGCTGACCATTTTCCCTGAAGGCACGACCAGCGACGGCACCGGCCTGCTGCCGTTCAAGTCGTCGCTGCTGTCGGCGCTCGATCCGGTGCCGCCGGGAATCGTCGTGCAGCCGCTGTGGCTCGACTACGGTCCCGACGTCGCCGCTCTCGCCTGGATCGGGGACGAAGACGGGCTGGCCAATTTCCTGCGGATCCTCGCGCGCGGACCGAGAGTCGCGCTCACCGTGCACTTTCTCCCGCCGCTGGAGGGCGAAGCGCTCACCAACCGCAAGACCATCGCCGCCGCGGCCCGCGCGGCGATCGTCGCAGCCATGGAGCAGGGACGCTGAAAAGCCGCCGTCCCGGGGCTTGGGACGACGAAGGCAATCAGCGCGTGGCGTTGTAGGCCAGCTGGTTCTGGTCGAGCTGGAAGCCCACCAGCACTTCGAAGGTAGCGCGCGCCACGGCCGCCTTCACTTCGGGTTCGGCCAGCGGATCGACCGCGGCATCGGCGTCGCCGGCCTTGCGCTTGCGGGTGATGCGGCTGCGGATGTCCTCGGGCAAGGTGGCCTCGGCACGGTCGATATAGGCGGAGCCTTCGCCGCTGGCCTGGGCGCGATCCTGGCCGTCGGCGAAGTTCAGCGTGACATTGCCGACGCGCTTGGTGATCACCGCCGAGCCGCCGCGCAGCACGGTCACGAAATAGGGGATGGTCACCTGCCGGGCACCCTGGACGTCGGAGCGGCGGCCGAGCACGTCGAAAGTGACCTTGGCAAAGACCTTGTCGCCCTCGCTGCACTGCGAGCGGACATTGGTCATCGCCGCGACCAGGTCGATATTGCCGGCGGTGCGATCACCGGGCGAGCGGAACAGAGTCACGTCGCCGGTGAAGTCGGGGATGCCCACGGCCGGGCAGCGGCTGCGAACCGCGGTAATGCCCACGCCTTCGTCGACGACGATCTCTCCCTTGGATCGACAGCCGGCAAGCGCCCCAGCCAGCGCGACGGCGACAAGCACGGGAGAGCGAAGATTCATCATGGGCATCCTTGGTATCCGGGACCTTGGCGAGCAAGGCGGCCCTCTTGCGGCTAATCCACTAGCTGGGCATGCGGCAAAGCGCCAGACCCTGATTCCGCGGCTGCGGGCCGCCGGGCGGGAAAGGCGCGATCTCGATGCTTCCAACTGGCGGGAACAGGGGTTAGAGGCGTGAGGATGAACGCCCCCTTTCCACCGGAACGTCCGCCGCTGCGGGTCATGATCGCCGCCCCGCGCGGATTTTGTGCCGGCGTCGACCGTGCGATCGAGATCGTCGAGCGGGCGATCGCCCGCTACGGCGCCCCGGTCTACGTCCGGCACGAGATTGTGCACAACCGCTTCGTCGTCGACAATCTCAAGGCCAAGGGCGCCGTCTTCGTCGAGGAACTGGACGAGGTGCCCGACGGCGTGCCGGTGATCTTCAGCGCCCACGGCGTCCCCAAGGCGGTGCCGGCGGCGGCGACCGCGCGCGGGCTCGAGTGGCTGGATGCGACCTGCCCGCTGGTCAGCAAGGTCCACCGCCAGGCCGAGCGCCAGATCGAGGCGGGCCGCCACATCGTCTTCGTCGGCCACCGGGGCCATCCGGAAGTCGTCGGCACTTTCGGCCAGGTGCCGGAAGGCACGATCACCCTGGTCGAGACGGTGGAGGACGTCGCCGCGCTCGATTTCCCCGCCGACGTTCCGCTCGCCTACCTGACCCAGACGACTCTGTCGGTCGACGATACCGCCATGATCATCGCCGCGCTGCTGCAGCGATACCCCGACGTCGCCGCGCCCAAGGCGGAGGACATCTGCTATGCGACGTCCAATCGCCAGTCCGCGGTCAAGGCGATCGCCCCCGCTTGCGAGCTTGTCCTGGTGATCGGCGCGCCCAACAGCTCCAATTCGCAGCGGCTCGTCGAAGTCGCCGAACGCGCCGGCGCAAAGGCGCACCTCATCCAGCGCGGCGCCGATATCGATCCGGCATGGCTGGTCGGAGTGGAAACGCTGGGCATCACCGCCGGCGCCTCGGCTCCGGAAGAGCTGGTGCGCGAAGTCGTCGCCCGCCTGGGCGAGCTGCGCACGGTCGTCGCCGAGGAAGTGGTCACCGCGCAGGAGCACATCACTTTCAAGCTGCCGCGCCAGCTTGCCGGATAGGGACCCGACGACAGGTGGCAGTCTATACCCAGCTCGGCGCCGAGGCGCTTGCCGAAATCATCGGCCGCTTCGGCGTAGGGACGCTCGTCTCGGCCAAGGGCATCGCCGAAGGCGTATCGAACAGCAACTGGCTGATCGAGACCGAGGCGGCCGGCAAGGCGCAGCGCTTCATCCTGACCATGTACGAAATGCGCGTCGACGTCGACGACCTGCCCTTCTTCCTCGGCCTGCTCGACCATCTTGCCGAGCGCGGCTGCCCGGTGCCGCGCACGATTCACGACCGCGACAACCAGCCGTTCAGCCTGCACGAGGGCAAGGCCCTGGCCCTGATCGAGTTCCTGCCCGGGGTCTCGGTCGGCGATCCCACGCCCGCCCAGGCCCGGGCCGTCGGCGCCGCCCTGGCGCAGATCCACCTGGCCGCCGCCGATTTTGCCCGGCAGCGCGCCAACGATCTCGGCATTTCGGCCTGGCAGGAGCTTGCCCAGGCCTGCGGCGGCGAAGGCCTCGCCTCGATCCATCCCGAGCTCGGCACGCTGGTCGAGCGCGAACTGCCGCGCCTCGCCCGGCAGTGGCCGCAGGACCTGCCGCGCTCGGTGATCCACGCCGACCTGTTCCCCGACAATGTCCTGATCCTCGGCGACCGGGTCAGCGGCCTCATCGATTTCTACTTCGCCTGCACCGACATCACCGCCTACGATGTCGCGGTAACTCATGCCGCCTGGTGCTTCGGCAACGACGGCCGCCGCTTCTACCGGGAGCTGTCGGCAGCGCTGCTCGCCGGCTACGAGAGCGTCCGGCCGCTGTCGTCGGCCGAGCGGTCCGCACTGCCCGTCCTGGCGCGCGGCGCCGCGATGCGCTTCCTGCTGACTCGCGCCTATGACTGGATGAATACGCCGGCAGATGCCCTGGTGACCCGCAAGGATCCCATGGCTTTCGCCCGGCGTCTCGAATTCTACGCCGATCAGGCCAATGCTGGGATCTTCGGTAGCCAATCATGACCACCATCCCCCCTCCCAAGAAAGTCGAACTCTTCACCGACGGCGCCTGCAAGGGCAATCCCGGCCCCGGCGGCTGGGGCGTGATCCTGCGGATGGGCAAGCACGAGAAGGAGCTGTCCGGCTCCGATCCCAGCACGACCAACAACCGCATGGAAATGACCGCCGTCATCCGCGGCCTCAAGGCGCTGATCGAGCCCTGCGAAGTGACCATCTATACCGACAGCCGCTATGTCATCGACGGCATCACCAAATGGGTTCACGGCTGGAAGCGCAACGGCTGGGTCAACGCCAGCAAGCAGCCGGTCCGCAATGCCGATCTCTGGCACGACCTGATCGAAGTCGCCAAGCGGCACCAGATCAGCTGGCAATGGGTCCGCGGCCACAACGGCCACCCCGAGAACGAACGCGTCGACCGCCTCGCCAGCGACGCGGCGTTAGAGGCCGCGCGCAACAGGTAGCTCCCCCGACGGGGGAGGATGAGCGCCCAGATCCTCCCCGGAACGGGGAGGGGGACCGCGACGGCGCAGCGGGCGTGGGGGTGGGGTCGGGAGGTTCGATCTAGGCGGGGAGTTGCGAGGGAGGGGTTTCGACCCCTCCACCACCGCCTGCGGCGGCGGTCCCCCTCCCCGTTCCGGGGAGGTACTTACAGATCCTCCCCCGTAGGGGAGGTGGCATTCGCGTAGCGAATGACGGAG
>CAUJJI010000146.1 GCA_963205265.1 Pseudomonadota bacterium | reverse complement strand
GACGGTGATCACTCTCAGCGTGACCATCATCACTGCGCTGGCGCTAGTGCTGGCCTCGTCTGCCGGGCGGCTGATCGCGCGCTATGGGCCGCGGCGGGTCGCGCTGACCAGCACGACCCTTTCGGCCATCGCCTTCCTCGGCTTCGCCCTCGCGGGGGGGGCGGCGTGGACCTGGATTCTCGCATCGGTCGTGTTCGGGACGGTATCCGCCGCCGCCGGGCCGATGGTCTGGACGAGCGGCGTCGCCGGCCTGTTCGACCGGCACCGGGGCCTCGCCCTGTCGATCGTCCTGTCAGGCAGCGGGCTGGCCTTCATGGCCGCGCCGATGATCGCCTACTCGGTGGTCGAACATTGGGGCTGGCGCGCCGTGTACTGCCTGTTCGCGGGGATCGTGCTGTTCGTGTACCTCCCCGTGGCGTGGCTGTGGTTCGCACGGGAAGAGACCGCACCGGGCACCGCGCCATCCGCGGGTGCTGCGTCGGCGAAGGCGTCGGCGCCGATCGGGGACGGCCTGGGGCGCCCGATGCGCACGACCCAGTTCTGGCTGCTGGCCCTGTTCACGGCGCTGGTGGCGGCGGTCGAGGGCGCGTTCATGATTCACCTTTTCCCTATTCTGCAGGAGGGCGGCATCAAGGCCGAGACGGCGGCGTTCGTGGCCTCGACCCTCGGCGTCGGCGTCATCGTCGGCCGCCAGATCGGCGGGGTGCTGCTGGACCGGATCGATCCTTCGCTGGTGATCGGATGCATGGTCGGGGCGCTCGCCCTCGCCAGCGCGCTGGCATGGCTGAGCTTCGGCGACATCGTGAGCGCGATCGTCATCGCCATTGCCCTAGGCTTCGGCCTGGGCGGCACGACGAGCGCGATTGCGCTGCTGGCCAGCCGACACTTCGCCATGGTGGCCTATGCCTCGGTGTTCGGGACGCTGGTGGGCCTGTCCGGTCTTTGCTTCGGGCTCGCCCCGACAATCGCCTCGCAGGTTCGCGAACAGTCCGGATCGTACGCGGTCCTGTTCCCGGCCCTGCTGGCAATGCTCACATTTGCACTGGTGATCCTGGTGGCTTTCAACAGGAACGCCCGAAAGAACGTCGGGCCGGCCTGAACGCCGGCCGGTTGAACGGCCGCCCGGCGCGCCGTCAGGCGGCGCGCGGTGCGGCGGTGCGGCGGTGCGGTCCGATCCCGGACCGTACCCGTTCAGCGCGGCAGACCCAGCAGGCGCTCCGCGATCACGTTGCGCATGATCTCGTTGCTGCCGCCGGCGATCGTCCAGGAATAGCTCCACAGGAAATCGTAGTAGTGCATGCCCGTGGTCGGACCGGCGCCGCGCAGCGGCGTGGTCTCGACCAGACCGGCAAGTCCGTCGACGCTGGCCATGAAGCCGGTGTAATCCTGCAGCAGCGGCCCCCAGTACAGCTTGATGTAGGTTGCGAGGTCGTTGCCGCCGTGAGGCTCGCGCGCCAGCACGTCGAGCAGCTTCGCCACCATGTGCCGCAGCGCCCTGATCCGGGGATAGAAGGCGGCGAACTGGCGGGCTTTCACCGGATCGCGCAGCCAGCTGTCGCGCCCGGCGCGGGCGTCGGCGTCGTAGCTGTGGGCCAGTCGCTCGACGTATTCGTAGGTGAGCAGGCCGCGCTCGGTGGTCAGTGTCGATTGGGCGATGTTCCAGCCGTTGTTTTCCGCGCCGAGCAAGTTTTCCGCCGGAATCTCGACGTCGTCGAGGAAGATCTCGCAGAATTCGGCATCTCCGGAGATCTGCCGGATCGGCCGGACCGTGACCCCGGGCGTCTTCATGTCGAGGATGAAGAAGGACAGGCCGTCATGCTTGCGCTTGGCTTCCGGGTCGGTGCGGGCGAGCAGCAGGCAATAGTCGGCCCACAGGCCATAGGATGACCAGATCTTCTGGCCGTTGATGATGTAGCTGTCGCCCTTGCGCACGGCCTTGGTCCGCAGCGAGGCAAGGTCGGACCCGGCGCCCGGTTCGGAAAAGCCCTGGCACCACACCACGCCCCCGGTGCGCGCGCCTTCCAGGTAGCGGTCCCGCTGCGCATCGGTGCCATGTCCGAACAGCGTCGCGGCCATGTGATAGAGCGAGATCGAGTAGAGATCGGTCATCGGCGCGTCGGCCGCGAGCATCTCTTCGTAATAGACGATCTGCTGCGCGAGCGGCAGGTCGCAGCCTCCCCAGGCGGCGGGCCAATGGGCCGATGCCAGACCTGCCGCAGACAGCTCGTTGTACCAGGCGCGCTGGACCTCGAGATAGCCTTCCTCGCCCCCGTCCTGCACGCGCCTGCGCCAATCGGGCGGAATGGCCCCGGGCAGCCACGCCCTCAGGGCGGCGCGGAACTGGTCGATGTCGGCGGCGTGATCGAGCGGAGTGGTCATCAGGCGGACTCACGGGAAAGCAGGCGGCGCGTGGCGATGGCGAGATGCGCGGCTTCGTCGCCGAACACCTGCGCGTTGAAATTGGCGCGCTTCAGGAAGAGGTGGCAGACCTGTTCGGCGGTGAAGCCGATGCCGCCGTGCAACTGGATGCAGTCGCGGGCGATCTCGGCAAAGGCGGCGCAGGCCAGCGCCTTGGCAGCGCTGGCCTCGCGTTCCCATTCGGCACCGTCGTTGCCGATCATGGCGGCGGCGGTCTCGACCAGGCATCGCGCTCCGACCGCCTCGGTGCGATGGTTCGCAATACGGTGCTTGAGCGCCTGGAACGAGCCGATCGGCCGGCCGAACTGCTCGCGCGTCTTCATGTAATCGATCGTGATGTCGATGATGCCGTCGGACCCGCCCACGGCCTCGGCGGCGAGGCCCAGCGCGGCATGCGCGAGCACTGCAGCTTCGGCAACTTCGGTCACCGCGAAGGCGCGTTCGGCGGGCAGGCGCAGGTCGCGCAGGGTCAGCGACGACATCCTGTGCCCGTGATCCCACAGGACGCTTGTTTCCAGTGCAAGTCCATCGTCCTGGTCAACGACCACCCGGTGCAGGCCGCAATCTTCGTCCCGCGCCAGCAGGATGATCAGCGCGGCGCTGTCGGCATCGATCAGTTCCCCGGCCACGCCGCTCAGAACGATGTCGCCGCCCTCGCGCCGCAGCTGGACTGCGCCCGGGGCAGGGTCCAACGGCAGCGCCGGCGAAGCGATCGCGCCCGCCGCGATGCGGGGCAGCCATTGCCCCTTCTGCTCGTCGGACGCGCTGCGGGCGATGCAGTCCGAGGCCAGCATCGTCACGAGGAAGGGCAGAGGCGCGGCGACACGGCCCAGTTCCTCGTACAGCGGCACCAGGGCGGCGAGGCCAAGGCCGAGGCCCCCATGCTCTTCAGGGACCGTGAGCATCGGCCAGCCCAGGTCGCCGACCTGCTCCCACAGCGAAAGCAGCGGCCCGCTGCTTTCCGCGACATGGCGCAAAACGGCTTCGCGGCCGCATTCCTCTGCCAGGAATTCTGCGGCGGAGGTTCTCAACGCATCGAGATCAATCGATTCTTCCATGACGCTTCCGTGATTTGATCTGCCGCCGCTTCCTGCAGTTGCAGCGCCGGGGAAACAAGGGTGGGGGCATCGCAGACGCGATTTGCCGCATCGGCCCGCCTAGCGGGCCAGAACATTCTCCACAGGCCGGGCAAGTGCTGCGCCCGCGCGAAGGC
>CAUJJI010000145.1 GCA_963205265.1 Pseudomonadota bacterium | reverse complement strand
CTTGCCGAAGAGTTCATTCGCCGCGCTGTCCTGTCCAGCCGTGTCGGCTGCGCAGCGATTGTGCGCAGTGCCTTCCTTGAAGGTGTAGGCCGCTACGAGCGCCTGTTCGCAGGCGATCCCCCGTCTTTCGTCCTGCAATTCACCGAGCGCGTGGTCATGCACAAGGGGCGAGTGACAGCCACCGGATCGACGGCAACGGCCTACGCCTGGCTCGTTTGGATCGACGGCGAGCCAACGCGGTTTGGTTGGATCCCGCCCTGCCGCAAGCGCCTCGAGCGTGCGGAGGATTACGCATGACCGTCCCGATCAGCTTGCTCACGGAAGAACAGGCAGCGGCCGAACTGCACATCAGCCCGCGCACCTTGCGTGAGCTGCGGGCGAAGGGGAAGATACGCTACGTTCGCCCGAGTCCCCGCAAGGTGTTTTACAGGGCGGATGACGTTGCCGAGTACCTCGAAACTCAGACACTCAGGGACGAGCCAGCATGTCCGTCTACAAACCCGCGAAAAGCAAGGTCTTCCACTTCGACTTCCAATTCAAAGGTCATCGATATCATGGATCGACTGGCTGCGCGGCCAGGCGGGATGCCGAAAGGTATGAGGCCGACTACCGGCGGAAGGTCGCGCTAGGTGAGACAGCCAAGCCCACGATCACTGTCAGCGAAGCCTGTTCGACATGGCAGGCCATGGTCGGCGACGCCAAGGCGAGCAAGGCCACGACACTTTACCAGCTCGGCTATCTCATCGCCGGCCTGGGAGGCTCGACAATGCTCCACGATCTGACTTTCCGCGCCGTGCAGGACTTCGCCGCGCGGCGCCGGGCGAAGGTCTCCGATTCGAGCGTGAACCGCGAGATCCAGTTGCTCCGTCGCGTCGTGCGCTGGACCGAGCCGCGGGGATACGAGATCCCCGCGCTCGATTGGGGGCGGCTGCTCTACAGTGAGCCCCAGGAGCGTGTCCGCGAATTGAGTGCCGACGAAGAGGCGCGGCTGTTCGCCGCACTGCCGGACAACCTCAAGCCGCTTGTCGAATTCGCCATCCTCTCAGGCCAACGCAAGAGCGAGATCGTCTCTCTGCGCTGGTCCGACGTTGATCTGCACGGCCAGCGCGCCTCGGTGTCGGTGAAGGGCGGGGGCAAGCACAAGTTTCCCCTGAGTCCGCGCATGGTGGCGATCATCAAGGCGCAGCCGAAGGTCTGCCCCCAGGTGTTCACTTACGTCTGCACACGCCGGGCTCCAAGGCGCGCTGATCGGCCGGCGCGGATCGTCGGCGAGCGCTACCCCTTCAGCAAGCAGGGGTGGAACCGGCAATGGCGCAAGGCGCTCGAAGACGCCGGCATCGAGGACTACCGATTCCACGACAACCGACACACCGCCGCGACGCGGAACCTGCGCTCGTCGGGCAACCTGAAGGGCGTGTCGAAGCTGCTGGGCCATAGCAACGTCCAGACGACGGCACGCTATGCCCACGCGCTCGAGGACGACGTGCGAGCGATGCTTTTCGCCACCGAGTCCCGAATTATTCCCGAAGCGGATCGCGACGAAACCGCTAACCCCATAGAAAAGAGGGCATAAATCATGGATTGCCGCACCGCTCCCAAAGCAGATGCGCTACCAGGCTGCGCTACTCCCCGACCCTTTCGGCCGGCATCGACCACTGCGGCGGCGGTGGGCCCGGCAGGATTCGAACCCGCGACCTAGCCGTTATGAGCGGCCAGCTCTAACCGCTGAGCTACAGGCCCGTCTCGCCGCGCCCGCCATGCCTCCGCCGGCACGTTCGGGCATTGCGCCCGTTAGCCCGGCGCCGGGCACTAGGCAAGCGCGACCGATGCGAGCACATCGCTTACGCTTGAAGCCCTTACGCCCGACCTGGCGAGATGCGCGAAAGCGGCGCGCCACCAGTCGTAGAAGGCGTCGAGGTCTGCCTGGTCACGGACATAGGGCGTATAGCCGGGGGCCAGCGACGGGCTGTGGAAGGAAAAGACCAGCAGCGGCAACTGCTGCTCGACCGCGGCGTCGATGCCGCGGATGACCTCGATCGTGTTGACGCCCTCGGGAGTCAGGGGGATGCGCTCGAGCAGGTTCACCCGCGCCAGCCCGCCCCGCAGCTTCGGCAGGCGCCACAGGCGAGGGTAGAGCCAGCTGCCGGCGCGCCGCAGCGGTCCCCAGTAGACGCTGGTCAGCGGCAGTTCGATCAGCCCGGCCTCGCGGTCCAGCCAGTAGGGCCGCAGCGGGTGGTCGCGGTAGTTGGGCCCGCCGTGCGAGCTGTAGTCGAACAGCGCGCGCACCGAGGTGTCGATGCGCACTCCCGCTTCGGCGAGCATGGCGGCGCTGTCGGCCCCGACGCCGTAGCGGCCGGCGCGGTAGATCCTGGCGCTGGTGCCGAAGCGGCTTTCGATCAGGTCCTTGAGCTGGCGAAACTTGGCCCGTTCCAGTTCCCGCGGGAGATTGCCGGCGAACGTGTTGCGCTCGGTCACTTCCTCGTCGAACGGGGGGCTGACCCAGGGATGCAGCTGGATGCCGGCTTCCGCCCTGCCGGCGGCGATCGCATCGCCCAGCGCTTCGACCGCAGCGGGCGAACTGGCGATCGGATAGTCCATCAGGTAGATCGGAACGACGCCGCAGCCTTCGCAGAACTCCTGGAACTTGCGGAGCATCGGCACGGTGGCGAGGCTGTGGCGGTGCCGGTCGATCGGCTGGGACCAGTCGAACTCTTCCTCGGTGTCGACGGTGACGATGAAGCGCCGGCCGGAGCCGGGGCGAAACTCGACGAAGTCGGGTGCGGCCGGCAGCTGCCTGATATCTGTACCGGCCAAATGCTTAGCTCCCGGGCTTGTGGTTTCGGTCAGCTATTTCCCCGATGCAGGACCGCCGCGTCAAGGGGCGGGTCCGCGGCTGTCGACGGCTGTGCGGCGACCGGCAGCGACAGCCGCAGCTTGCCGTCGCGCCGCTCGAGCATTCCGCCCGCCGCGCGCGCCTCCGCCATGGCCAGCCGCAGCGCGAATCCGGTGCCGAACATGCCGGCCGCGAGCGCCGGCTGCTGCGCTCCGGCAATCACCGCGTGGAACAGTTCGGCATCGCTGCGCGCGGCCAGTGCTGCCGGCAGGCGCAGGACGATCCGCACCAAGCCGTCGCGCGGCGGCCGGAACTTGATCTTCAGGATCTCGCCCGGCGCGCTCGCGCCCGCCAATGTCGCCAGCAGCCGCCAGGCCAGGCGCTCGGCCTCGCTGCGGGCCAGGGCCACGCGCACTGCCTTGCCCAGGTCCTCGCAGCTGAAGCCGGTGCCTCGCGCGTCGTTGTAGGCCGCGAGCTGCGCGACGGTCGCGGCGACGACTTCGGCGAGGTCGCATTCGCCCTGCTCGAGAGCCATGGCACCGGCATCCAGCTTCACCAGCCGCTCGAGCTCCTCGAAGCCGGCCAGCATGCGCGCGCTGTCGCTGGCGATGGTCGCGGCGAGCGCGCGATACTCGTGCGGAGTCGGTCCGAAGAGCTGCTGCTGGATGACTTCGGCGAAGCCCTGGATCGCGTTCACCGGCGTGCGCAGCTCGTGCAGGATCTGCCGCATGCGATCGCCCTGGCTGTCGCCGGCCGGCCTTTCTCCGGGCGTGGCGTCTGCTTCCGCAAGCCGCCGCATGCGCCCGCAGTAGCCGACGAAGCGCCCGCCCGGCCGGTCGAAGCGGGGCGCGGCATCGATCTGCCAGCGACCGGCGATCGCCGGTGCGCCGGCGATCTGCAGGGGCAGGGCGACGATCGGCTGGTGGTTGCGGAAGGCGACGGCGAGTGCCGGAGCGGCTGCCACCGGATTGCACGCATCGGGCGAGGCGAGGCGCAGGCCGACGCACATCGCCGCGGCTGCGGAATCGCTCCACACGATGCGGCTGTCGGCATCGGTGAGGAAATCGAAGCTGGCCAGCTCGCGCAAGCTGCCCTGGCCCGCTTCGTCCTCGTCCTCGAGAGGCAGGCGGGGCGCCTCGCCGGCATGGGCGAGCTCCTCCAGCTGCCGGGTCTTGCGGAACTGCTCGATGCGCCGGACGATCGCGCCGATTTCCTGGATCGAATCGTCGGGCAAGGGCTCGCCCGCGAGCGGCTTGTCGCTTGCCGCCACGGCTTCGATCTTCGCCTTGCCGGGCGGAAGCGCCTGGTCGTTG
>CAUJJI010000144.1 GCA_963205265.1 Pseudomonadota bacterium | reverse complement strand
CGATCTGCGCAAGCGCCTGGAAGGCCAGGGCCTGACGTTGCCGACGGCGGCTCCCGCCTTCGTCCCTGCTGTGATCGATCCGCTGCCCGCGAGCGATCCACATCCAGCTGTCAAGCATTCCGCGAAGCGGCGGCGTCCCCAGGCAAGTGCGGTCGAGCTGGAGATCGACGGCGTGGCGGTGAGGATCGGCCGAGGCGCCGATGTCGGCGTGATTGCCGCGGTAATCGAAGCACTCAAGGCCACGCGATGATCGGCCCCGGTGCCGGCGCGCGCGTGATGGTCGCAACGCGTCCCGTGGATTTCCGCAAGGGGCCCGACGCGCTCGCCGCGCTGGTCGCCGCCGAGTATGGCGGCGATCCCTGGTCGGGCGTGATCTATGTGTTCCGGGCGAAGCGCAGCGACCGGATCAAGCTGGTCTGGTGGGACGGCACGGGACTCTGCCTGATGGCCAAGAAGCTGGAGTCCGGCGGCTTCAAGTGGCCGGGCATCCAGGACGGTGTCATGCGCCTCACGGCCGCGCAGCTCGGGGCTCTTCTGGAGGGACTGGACTGGCGCCGCGTCCATGGCGGGCGCCGGCCACAGGCACCGCAGATTGCTGGTTGACGGGGCGTTCTTCCGCTGATTCACTGCTCCCATGCTCGTGGAAGCGGACCTGCCGGATGATGTTGACGCGCTCCGCGCGCTCGTCCTCGAACAGGCCCGCAAGCTCGAGAGTGCCGGTGCGGAAGTCGAACGTCTGAGGGCGATCCTCGAGGCGTTTCGGCGCCACCGGTTCGGCCGCCGTTCCGAACAGCTCGATCCCGATCAGCTGCAACTGGGTCTCGAGGATGTCGAGGCGGCGCTCGCCGAGGCCGAGGTCGCCGCCGAAGCGAAGGCCGGAAGGCCTCACAGCGATCGGGTGCGCAAGACCAACCGCGGTTCGCTGCCGTCGCATCTCGAACGGATCGAGCAGGTCGTGGATATCGAGGATAAGGCCTGCCCCTGCTGCGGCGGTGCGCTCCACCAGATCGGCGAGGATGTCGCCGAGCGTCTCGATGTCGTGCCGACCACCTTCCGCGTCCTGGTCACGCGCCGACCGCGCTACGGCTGCCGCGCGTGCGAGGGCACGGTCGTGCAGGCTCCCGCACCGCCGCGTATCGTCGAAGGCGGCATTCCGACTGAGGCGCTGATCGCCCAAGTGCTGGTATCCAAGTATGCGGATCATCTGCCGCTTTACCGGCAAGCCCAGATCTACGCCCGACAGGGCATCCGGCTCGATCGATCCACCCTGGCCGATTGGGTCGGCCGAGCAGCATGGTATCTACGCCCCTTGCGTGACCATATCCTCGAACAGCTTCGCCGGTCCGAGCGGCTGTTCGCCGACGAGACGACGGCGCCGGTGCTCGATCCCGGGCGCGGGCGGACCAAGACCGGGCAACTCTGGGCCTATGCCCGCGATGACCGGCCATGGGGCGGCAGCGATCCACCGATCGTCGCCTATGTCTATGCTCCGGATCGCAAGGCCGAGCGTCCTCACGCGCATCTTGGCGATTTCGCGGGCATCCTGCAGGTCGACGGCTATGGCGGCTACACCGCGCTCGCCCGGCGGCGACAGCAGATCCGGCTCGCTTTCTGCTGGGCGCACGTGCGCCGCAAGTTCTACGATCTCGCCGACACGTCGCCGGTCTCCACCGAGGCGCTGCGCCGCATCGCCTTGCTCTATGCCATCGAGGACGACGTACGCGGTTCATCCGCCGAGCGGCGCCGCGCCGTCCGGGCCGAGCGCAGCCGCGCCATCGTCGACGATCTTCACCAGTATCTTGTCGCCCGCGGCCGCCAGGTCAGCGCCAAAAGCAAGCTTGGCGAGGCGATCCGCTATGCACTCACCCGCTGGGACGGCCTCGTGCGATTCCTCGACGATGGACGCATCGACCTCGATTCCAATACCGTCGAACGGTCGATCAGGCCGCTGGCTCTCAATCGCAAAAACGCCCTGTTTGCCGGCTCCGACGAGGGCGGAGATAACTGGGCCGTCATCGCGACCCTCATCGAATGCTGCAAGCTGGGCGCCATCAACCCCCACGCGTGGCTGACCGACACGCTCACCAGCCTTGCCAACGGTCATCCCATCCAAAGCGTCGGCGATCTCATGCCCTGGTTCGACGTGGCCTGAAAACACCGGTTACGTGCATTCTGCATCAGGCACGAGATGTCACCGAAACAGTCGGCACTGCGGGTTTCGCTGGTCACTGACACCCTCTAATGACGTCTCGTCGGCGGTCAGCGCCGCTCTCACAGGAGAAGTCCGTCACATTCAGATTGTGAAGCATCGCGTAGCGGTGACGACGTTTACCTCGAGATCGGGGGAGGGCGTGTCCAAAGCGGCGAGGATAGCTTCGCGAGTGGTGCGCCATTGGTATTCCGAAACTCGGGAGCGGTTTCAGCCTACAGCGCGTTTCATGCTTTTATGATGGGTAACTCGGCAAGGCTGTTTCTCAGGCGCAGCATGTCCCATGGCAGATGTTCGGCGATGGCAAGGCCAACCATATCCACTGCCGCGCCGATCTCTTTCAACAGGCGCACCACCTGGTCCAGCTGCATACGGCCTTGCTCTATTCCATCGAAGGCCCCCTCCGGCATGCCCGGCCTGTTGAACAGCAGCGGAGAAAAATGAGCCGGATCGAGGACATCGAGGTCGAAATGTACCGCAAGATGCGTGATTCCCTCGGTTTCGATCCAGTCGAGGATCGGCCGGCTGCTGTCAGCAAGGACGGCTGGCGGGATATGCCGGATGCCCAGTTCCTTCAGGATCAGGTCTTCATCCGCGTTCCACCCCTGCATGCCGGCGATCATCACACGCCGGGCGTCCAGCTTGCGGGGCACTTCCGCCGTGAAAGCCTCGTCGCCCCGGCCAAGCAGCAGGGCAAGCACATGGGCATGGGCGTGCGAAAACTCGGCAGCGCTCATCACGTCGGGATGGGCATCGAGCCAGAGAACGCCCAGCTTTTCACCATATCTGCGGTTTAGATACGCCATCGGCGCAAGATCGACCAGGCAGTCGCCGCCAAGCGTTACGATCCGATCGGGTGCATGCCGCTCGATGGCTTCGCGCGCCGCTCTTGCTTGAGACAAGAGGGCGGCGCACCACTTGATGCCACGGCTAACCGGCGGGGAGCTTCCGTCCGGTTCCGGAACCGCCACGGTTTCCTCGGGGCCGTCATGCGGCGGGGCAAGCCAGCGCAACAATTCGGAACCAAAGCGATAGGCGGGTTCATCGCCACCCTGCCATTGCGGCATGTTCAAACGGAGCGTCGTGGAGGTCACCGCAGATCATATTCTTTCGAGGCCGGAAGAGAAGACAATGTAGGTTGTCCGGCGGAAAAAAGCCACGCCCACGGGGCGCCCCGGGGTTCGAGAGGGAAGGGGGAGTGATGCTGGTGTCCGGGCTGATCCGGATGCCAGAAGGAGTTCCTCCGATGACCACGACCGTTAAGCTCTCGAAGCTTACGCTTTCTCCCATCAATGTCCGCAGGCGGCCCGACGACCTGCTGGAAATACCGCAGATGGCCGCCGATCTCGAAGCTCGCGGCGTACTCCAGAACCTGCTCGTCACGCCTGTGAAAAAGCCGCGCGGCACTTTCGAGGTCTTCGATGGAGGTCGCCGTCTGCGCGGTCTGCTCATGCTCGCCGAGCGCGGCACCATCGACCCTGAAACCTACGATGTTCCCGTCAAGGTTCTCGTCGGTGACGAGGCGACACTGTCCGAGACCTCGACCGCGGCCAACTTCCATCAGCTCAAGATGACGCCCGCCGAGGAATGCCGGGCCTTCCAATATTTCATCGGCCTCAACAACGATATCGACGGTGTCGCCAAGCGCTTCGGCCTCACCCGTCGGTTCGTCGAAGGGCGCCTGCGTCTCGCCACACTGGCCGAGCCCATCTTCGAGGCGCTGAGCGAAGGCACAATTACCCTCGACGTCGCGAAAGCCTATGCCTCGACCGAAAACCAGGAGAAGCAGCTTCTCGTCTGGAACAGCTACGGCACCAGCTATGCCAATGCCGACACCATCCGCCGCGTCATCGCCAACGAAACGATGAAGTCGACCGATCCGGTCGCGATCCTGGTCGGCGAGGACCGCTATGCCGAGGCTGGCGGCAAGATCGACCGCGACCTTTTCAGCGACAGCGGCGACAAGTGGGTGAACCCCGAGATCGCGCAGCGGCTCGCCGCGGACATCATGGAAGCGGAGGCCAAGCGGATCGGCGAGGAACTCGGTCTCGCCTGGATCCGGCCGATCGCGTCGAACTACACGCATAGCGCGGCGACCGGCCTCTACCGGGTGATCCTGCCGCAGCCTGATTTCACCGAGGCGCAGCTGGCCCGCCTCGATGCGATTGCACAGCGGCAGGAAGCCATCGCCGAGGAGATGGATGACGAGTCCATCAGCGAGGAGGCGTACAAGGCGCTCGACCAGGAATATGATGCCCTGTCCGAGGAAGAACACGCGCTCCACAACATCCCGCCGGTGCTGCCTGACGAGATCAAGCCGCTCGTCGGCGCGTTTCTCAAGCTGACGCCCAGAGGCGAGATGGTCCTCGACACCGAATATTATAGCGAGGAACCGGTCAGCATCGGCGGCGCTGATGAAAACGGCGAGGACGACCACGGCGATGGTGCCGGCGGTGGCGGTTCGACCGGCCCGGGCGGCAGCTACACGCCGCCTGCTCCGCCGCCCGAAGCGATCGCCCCGGGCGGCAAGCCGCTCAGCGCCCGGCTCTACGATGAGCTGGCGATGCAGCGGCGCGACGTGCTCGCAGCGACCCTGCTCAGCCATCCGGCCCTGGCGCTCGATTATGCGCTCTTCGTCATGATTGACGATCGCGTCAGCACGTTCAGCGCCTATGGCTCGACCATTCGCGCTCGCTCGCCGCAGGATCCGGTGAATGGCGACCAGCCGGCGACTCGCGCGCGGGGCTATCTCGCCGAAGCCCATGACGGGCTCGATGCGACCTGGCTGGAGCACAAGTCCGAGGTCGACCGGTTCGAGGCGTTCCGGGCGCTCGACGACGACAGCAAGGCGGCCTGGCTCGCCTATATCGTGGCGATGTCGCTCGAAGCGAAGGTGAGCTACCGTGCCGAGCAGTGCCCGCTCCACAACCGGCTGGCGACGATCATGGACGTCGATGTCGCAAGCTGGTGGCGGCCGACCTCGGAAAACTTCTTCGACCGCATCAGCAAGGGCTCGATCCTGACGCTGCTCGCCGATGTCGGCGGCGCGACGCTGACCGCGCGCCACGCGACGATGAAGAAGTCGGAGATCTCGGAATCGTGCGCGAAGCTCTTCGCGGGCGAAGCGATCGTCGAGCCCGAGGTCCGGGACGCGGCACTCGCCTGGGTGCCCGACGCCATGCGCTTCCTCGACAAGACCGAGGCGGACGATCTCGAACCCGCCGAAGGCGATCCTGAAGAGCAGGCGACCGGCGAGCCCGAGGATGCCGAAGAGGCTGGCGCGGCTGGCGCCGACGAGATGGCGCCCGGCATCGGCGACGTCGAAGCGGAATCGCCCGATCAGGACGCTCTCGCGGCCTGACGCCGCTTTCTCCTGGATGCCTTGCCGCCGGCGCACGGTCCCGCGCCGGCGGCCTTTTCCCCTTCCGCACGGAGAAGCTGCCATGTCCCTTGCGAAACGCACGAGCCGCGATGTTGCCGCCGACATCACCGACCACATCAACCGCTAGCTCGAAGAAGGTGTTCCGCCCTGGTGGAGGCCCTGGCGGCTGAACGGGGCGGGCGGACGCCCGCTGCGTCATTGCGGCACACCGTATCAGGGCATCAATACGCTTT
>CAUJJI010000143.1 GCA_963205265.1 Pseudomonadota bacterium | reverse complement strand
CGCCCATGACCGCCTGACGTTTGAGGTTCCTCGCATCCTGGTGGGCCGCCTTGGAGCGGCGCCGGCTGTCGGGGGAGAGGAGACGACCGGTACCGCTCCACCAACCCGTGACGGCGATGCATATAACCAATATGGTTTGTTGTGTCAAGCTCTTTCGTCGTCCCGGGCTTGACCCGGGACCGCTGTGATCCTGGCCGGGCCTGCCATCGACGCGGCCAAAGCTCCCGGATCGAACCAGGAACGAGCCGACCCTCCCTAGCCGCAGTCGGCGCAGCAGCCGCGCAGCTCGACTACCGGGCGGACGTCGGCGAAGCCGGCGGTGCGGGCGGCATCGACCAGTGCGCCGGTGAGGCGGTCGTCGTCGATGTGCACGGTCTTGCCGCAGTGGTCGCAGATCAGGAAGATGCAGTCGTGGCGGCAGCCGGGATGGCTGTTGGCGATATAGGCATTGGCGCTTTCCACTCGCCGGGCAAGATTGGTGCGCACGAACAGGTCGAGGATGCGGTAGACGCTGTTGGGCGCCACCCGCTTGCCGCGCAGGCCCGAGACCGCCTCGGCGATGTCGTAGGCCGAGGCTGGCTTGTCCTGGGCGGCGAGCGCCTCGAACACGTCGGCGCGCATTTCGGTCCACTGCTCGCCGCCTTCGGTCAGCGCCGAGCGGGCTGCCGAGACCAGGCTTTCGCCCTGATGTTCGTGATGGGTGTGGCCTGTCATGACCCGGCCAGCATAGCGCATTTCAATCCAGCGTGAAGCCGCGCTTGAAATAGTTGGGATAGAGCTTGCCGAGCGCGGCCACCTTGGGCGCGTCCCAGCGGCGGATGTAGGGATGGTCGGGATTCTTCGCCATGAAGTCCTGGTGGTACTTCTCGGCCGGATAGAACACCCGGACCTTCTCGATCCTGGTGACGATCGGCCGCTTCCACTGCCCCGATGCCTTGAGCTGCGCGAGGTAGGCCATGGCCACCCGGCGCTGCTCCTCGGTGACCGGCACCAGGGCCGAGCGGTACTGGGTGCCGTAGTCGGGGCCCTGGCGGTTGAACTGGGTGGGATCGGCGACCACCGAGAAGAAGATGCGCAGCAGTTCGTCGTAGCGGATCCTGGCGGGATCGTAAGTGACGCGCACCGCTTCGGCATGAGCGGTCTGGCCGCTGCTCACCGCTTCGTATTCGGCATCGCGGCGGCCGCCGCCGTGATAGCCGGAAACGGCGCTGGTCACGCCCTGCACATGGCTGAACACGCCCTCGACGCCCCAGAAGCAGCCGCCGGCGAAAATCGCGGTCTGCAGTTCGGAGCCCTCGCTCGCCTTGCGTTCGGCAGCGGGAGCGCGGACGACGGTTTCGGAAGCGATCGCGGAAGCGGGTTGCTGGCAGGCCGCGAGCAGCGCCAGCAGGGGAAGCAGCAGGTGATTGGCGCGGCTCAAGCGCGGGCCCTGCGCATCGGCATCAGCGGGCCGGCGCTGCTTCCGCGACGGGGACCACGCCGGCGGCAAGATCGCTGCCCGCATGGCTGTCGAGAGCCACGAAGACCAGCGCTGCGCCCGCAGCGAAGCCGATGCCGAAGAAGCGGAGGAAATCGGATTTGAACAGGCGCATGGTCGTCGGTCTTCTGCGATTCAGTTGAGCTGCGGGGCTACCTCCCCAAAAACCGCTTTCCGTCGAGTGAACAATTCGCATTTCGACGCAGCGATGCGGCGAACCGCGGCGCGCGTGCGATGAATGCCCTGAGCACTAGTGACGGAAGTGGCGCATCCCGGTGAAGACCATGGCCAGCCCCGCCGCGTCGGCTGCAGCGATGACCTCGTCGTCGCGAATCGAGCCGCCGGGCTGGATCACGGCCGTGGCGCCGGCTTCGGCTGCGGCGAGCAGCCCGTCGGCGAAAGGGAAGAAGGCATCGGAAGCGACGGCGCTGCCGACCGTCAGCGGCTGGTCCCAGCCGTAGGTCTCTGCCGCTTCCTTCGCCTTCATCGCGGCGATGCGCGAGGAATCGCGGCGGTTCATCTGGCCCGCGCCGATGCCGGCGGTCGCGCCGTCCTTGGCATAGACGATGGCGTTCGACTTGACGTGCTTGGCGACCGTCCAGGCGAACAGGCAGTCCTTCAGCTCCTGCTCGCTCGGCGCGCGCCTGGTGACGACTTTCAGCATGTCGGCGGTGACATGGCCGGTGTCGCGGTCCTGCACCAGCAGGCCGCCGGCGATGACGATCTGGTTGAAGCCCTGCCGGTGCGGGTCGGGCAGGCCCTGGCTGATCAGCAGGCGCAGGTTCTTCTTGCGGGTGAAGGCGGCGCGCGCCGCCTCGTCGGCACCGGGAGCGACGACGACCTCGGTGAAGATCTTGCAGATCGCCTCGGCCGTCGGCCCGTCGAGCGGGACGTTCGTCGCGACGATGCCGCCGAACGCGGAAACCGAATCGCAGGCCAGCGCCGCTTCCCAGGCTTCCAGCAGAGTCGGCCGGGTGGCGACGCCGCAGGGGTTGGCATGCTTGACGATGACCACCGTCGGGTCGGCGCCGGCGAATTCGCCCGCAAGCTCGATCGCCGCATTGGCGTCGTTGTAATTGTTGTAGGACAGCTCCTTGCCCTGCACCTGCTCGGCCTGGGGGATGCCGGTGCCGAGCGCGGAGAAGGTCGGCAGGTAGAGCGCCGCCTGCTGGTGCGGGTTCTCGCCGTAGCGCAGCGTCGCCGCCAGCCGGCTCGCCACGGCGCGGACCGGCGGGAAGTGCTGTTGCTGGTCGGCGCGGGCGAACCAGCCGGCGATCGCGGCGTCATAGGCCGCAGTCGCGGCGAACGCCTTGGCGGCCATGGCGCGGCGGAAGTCCATCCGCGTGGCGCCGCCGGTCTCCGCGAGCTCGGCCAGCAGGCCGGCATAGTCGGCGGGATCGGTGAGGATCGTGACATAGGCGTGGTTCTTGGCCGCCGAACGCACCATCGAAGGTCCGCCGATGTCGATGTTCTCGATGATCTCGTCGCGCCCGGCGCCCTTGGCCACGGTCTGCTGGAAGGGGTAGAGGTTGACCACCACGAGGTCGATCGCGCCGATGCCGTGCTCGCTCATCGCCCGGGCATGCTCGGGATCGTCGCGCACCGCCAGCAGGCCGCCGTGGACCTTGGGGTGCAGCGTCTTGACGCGGCCGTCCATCATCTCGGGAAAGCCGGTGAGCTCCGAGACGTCGAGGACCGTCAGCCCGGCCTCGCGCAGCGACTTGGCCGTGCCGCCGGTGGAGACGAGCTCCACCCCGCGTGCGGCCAGCGCCTTGCCCAGCTCGGCGAGCCCGGCCTTGTCGGAAACGGAAAGCAGCGCGCGGCGGATGGTGACGCTGGAATCTGTCGAAGTCATGTTCGGGCTTCTCGGTTGGGAGTGTGAGTCGCGGGCTTCTTAGGGCCTCGGGTGGAAATCGCCAGCGGGGGAATGTGTCGTTCGCGCAGAGGCCGCAGAGAGCGCAGAGCGGCTTACCCCGCGGCGAAGCCGCCATAGGTGTTCATCGCAATGCCCGGAAGGGCGTCGAGATGGTCATGCAAGCCTTCGGCTTGGTCCCCCCCTCCGCGCTCTCTGCGGCCTCTGCGCGAAACAAAGGCCTTACCCCATCTTCTTCAGCAGCCAGGCGAAAGTCCCGCCCCCGCGCGAGACCAGGCCCTGGATCACCAGCTGCTGGATCGGCACCGGCCGGCCCTGGCCGTCGACCCAGATGCTGTCCTCGACCGTGACTTCGCCGGCGCCGGCGCGGAATTGCCAGTAGCTGCCGTCGGGCAGGGCAAGGCCGACGCCCTGGCCGTCGTCCGACAGGCCGAGCTCGATATTCGGGCCGAGGTGGAAGCGGATGGCGAAGGCGACCTTGCCGCGCTTGCCCTTGCGGCCGGTCGGCACCAGCAGGTCCTCGCCGCGCAGCTCGGTGCCGTCGTCGCGCAGGATCAGGATGCGCCGGTGCATCAGGCCGTAGCGCGCGGAATAGCCGTTGTGGCTGGCTTCGAGCCGGGTGGCGCCAGCCTGGGAACCGGTGCCCCGCTCGCCGTCCAGCATGCGGCGGTCGATGTCGACTTCGGACACGCCCGAGCCGATCTTGCCGTTGATCAGCACGGCGGTGGAATTGGCGTCGTCGAGCACCAGCGTCGAATGGGCGGCGGTGGCGCGCAGGCCCTGCTCGAGCCGGACCGGCACCAGCCCGCCGGCGCAGGCCGAGCCGCCGCAGTTGACGATCAGCCGCTGGCCGCCGTGCGACAGTTCGAAAGCCAGCGTCGAGGCGCAGCCGTTGCGCGCGTGCCGCGCCATCGGCGGCGGCGCGGCGTCGAACTGCAGCACGCTCTTCTGCGCGACGACGCGCTGGTAGCCCCATTGCCGGATGTCGCGCAGCGGGCGAGTGCGCACGCTGCTCGCTTCGACCAGCATGGCCACCTCGTCGGCGTCGATCGCCCATGAGCCCTGCCAGCTGCCCAGCGAGCCGTCGCTGTGAGTGAGCGACAGCAGCGGCGGCACCAGCAGCGCCTGCATCGCCCGGATCGCCTCGGGCGCGTCGCGCCTGGTGGCGTGGTAGCAGGCGTCGAGCTTCACCAGCAGGGCGATCGCTTCCATCTGCGCCAGCGGGCTGCGCGACAGCACGCCGCCGTCGTCGCCGACGAGGTCGCCCAGCGCGCGGATCAGCCCGGCTTCGCCGTAGAGCCGGCGCGGCCGTCCGTCGGGCAGCAGCAGGCCGGCCGCGGTGATGCCGCACCAGCCGGCGACTTCGGCCAGCTTGTCTTCGGCGCGGTGGACGTTGCGGTCGAGCCAGCGCGCGGTGGCGGCGATCTCGGCCAGCGCGCGCGAGCGCAGCTTGCGGTCGATGCCCGACAGGATCAGCGGCGCGTGGACCAGCCAGTTCAGCTCGCGATGGCCGGCATGGGCGATGGTCCAGGCCGGCCCCTTGCCGGGGCGCGACGGCGGCTTGGGATTGGCCTGCAGCCAGGCGCCGAGGATGCGCTCCGCCACCGGCGCGGCCTGTTCGCGCGGGGCGCTGGCCTCGAGATCCGCCAGCCAGGAGAAGCTGTGCACCGCCCGCTCCAGCGGCGGCGCCAGCCGCGCCGCGCCGCCGCAGTCGATCTGGGCGATCGGCGTCTTGGCGCCGTGGACCAGGAAATGCCCGGCCCTGAGCGCAGTGCCGGCGACGCGGCTGCCGGGCAGCGGGTTGGACACCGTCGCCAGCAGCCGCGGCTTGCTCTGCTTGCCCATCGGCGAAGTCAGCATCGAGGCGGGGACGCCTAGGCGATAGGCAAAGCGGATCAGCCGCTCGCCCGCGCTCAGCGCCGGAGCCGAGAAATCGGCCAGGGCCAGGGCGCGGCCGGGCTCGATCATCGTTCCCGCCGGTCCATCGCCCTGCCGCTCAGCGGCTTCGCTTGCGCTCAACACGCCCTCCTCGCCAGTACCGCCGAGCGGGATCGCCACCGTCTCGCCGCTGCAGTCGGCGCCCGCGTCGGAGCGGGCGGCGGCGATGTCCCGGGCGGCGGAATCGACCATCGTCTATCCGGCTCCCTTGAGCCCGGCAATGTTGGCGGCATAGCGCTCGGGCCCGCCGCGGAACGTCGCGGTGCCGGCGACGAGCACGTCGGCCCCGGCCGAAACGCACAGCCTGGCGGTCTCGACATCGATGCCGCCGTCCACTTCGAGCCGGATCTCGCGGCCGGTCTTGTCGATCATCTTGCGCACCGCCTCGATCTTGCGAAGCTGGCTGGCGATGAAGCTCTGCCCGCCAAAGCCGGGATTGACGCTCATCACCAGGACCAGGTCGATATCGTCGATCAGGTAATCCAGCATCTTGGCCGGAGTTGCCGGGTTGAGCGAAATCCCCGCGAGCTTGCCCAGCCCCTTGATCGCCTGGACGGTGCGGTGGACGTGCGGCCCGGCTTCGGGGTGGACGGTGATGATGTCGGCCCCGGCCGAAGCGAATGCCTCGAGGTAGAGGTCGACCGGCGAGATCATCAGGTGGACGTCGAACGGCTTGGCCGTGTGCGGCCGCAGGGCCTTGACCACGCCGGGGCCGATGGTGATGTTGGGGACGAAATGGCCGTCCATCACGTCGACATGGATCCAGTCGGCGCCGGCCGCGTCGATGGCGCGCACCTCCTCGCCTAGCCGCGCGAAGTCGGCCGATAGGATGGAAGGGGAAATCAGCGGTGCATTCATCGGGGGAACTGCTTCGTCGAAAAGCGATTAGACACCACATCTTGCCGGGAGCAAGGAGCAAAGCCGCCTTTTCCACACGCTAGCCCCGAAGCGATGCAATTGATCGACGGCAGCGGCCCCGCAAGGGCAGCTGAACGGTGGCGAACGGCCCAATTCAGTCTATATTCACTGGACTTCGCCAAAAAGAGGCCCTGCACCCCCGGCGTCGCTTGCGACCGATCGATCGCCACTTGCTCCCCCCATCGCAGACCAAGAGAGTGCTCCATTGTCCCGAGGTTCTTCGCAATGCTGAAATCGCTCTACGCTGCCGGCGCCGCCGCTGCGGCGTTCTGCGCGCTGGCCGTTCCGGCGGCGGCGATCGCGCAATATCGCCATGCCATCGACAACGACCTCGACCGCTGCCACGGCGGCGAGGGGCCTGCAGTCCGCATCACCGTCAGCGGCATCAAGGCGTCGCGCGGGACGATCCGCGTCCAGAGCTACCGCGCGACGCGGGCCGACTGGCTGACCAAGGGGCGCTGGATCAACCGCATCGAACTGCCCGCCCGCGCCGGCAGCATGGTGTTCTGCATGCCGCTGCCGGCCAGCGGCAGCTATGCCATCGCCGTGCGGCACGACATCAACGGCAACGGCGATACCGACATCACCCAGGACGGTGGCGGCATGTCGAACAACCCCAGCATCAACGTCTTCAACCTCGGCCGGCCGAGCGTCGACAAGACGGCGGTGCCGGTCGGGGCGGAAGTGAAGCCGATCACCATCATGATGAAATACATGGGGTCCTGAGCGCCCCCGTCGTCCCGGGTCGAGCCCGGGACGACGATTGCCGGCTCCTCACCGTGACCGGCCCGAAACCACCCCCCGAACATCCTCCAGGTCGGCGCGCTTGTCGACGTCGACCGCCGCGAGGCCATCCCGGGCCGCCACGGCGCGGGCCTCGATGCCGATGCGTCGTCCCAGCCCGGCGACCGCCTCCGCCAGCGTCAGCCGCCCGGTCGCATAGCGCCACAGCGTCCCCAGGCCGAGCCGCGCGGCGATGCGCCAGGGGCGCTTGCGGTCGGCTTCGACCGCTTGCCAGGTCGCGACGGCCGCCTCGGCCCGCGGCGTCGACAGCAGGAACAGGTTGCAGCCCGACCAGTCGCCGTCGGCCAGCTTCAGCCAGGTGCGGCGGGCTCCGGGAAGCGCCAGTTCGACCGCATCGCGCCGCGCGAGCAGCACGGCGACGTCGGCCTCGCGCGGGGTGTCGGCGATGAAGTCGCGCACCCATTCGGGCCTGAGCAGCGCGTGGTCCGAAGTCGTCACCAGCAGCGGTGCGCCGATCGCCGCGAAGGCGCGGGCGACGCTGGCGCTCGGCCCGGCGCCGGTCGGCAGCACCTCGGCGCCGCGTCCCTGCGCGAGAGCGGCGACTTGCGGGTCGCTGGCCGATACCGCGATCCGCTCGATCCCGGCGGCGCGCAGGGCCGCGATCACCCGGGCGAGCATCGGCTCGCCGCCCACTTCGATCAGCGCCTTGTGCGCGACGCCCTCGGCCTCGGCCAGGGGGTCGCCGCCCGGGCGCGAGCCCGCCAGGACGAGAGCGGCCGGCGTCACGACGGCGGCCGGTGGCGCCTCGCGCGCCATACCCGCCACAGCACGCCGGGCGCGGCCAGCACGGGGTGGCGCTCGCGCCAGGGCGTCAGCGGCACCGGCACGCCGGTATGGCGTTCGATCTTCCAGGCGGCATAGCGCGCGGCGCCGTCGAAAGTGGTCGATGCGCGCAGCAGGCGGAGCAGATTGTAAAGCTTGCCCAGCCGGCAGCGCCGCCGCCACCAGCGCCGGATCTTGGCGCGAAGGGCGGGCGAGAGCGCGGGGGCGACCAGGCCGTCCTGCCGCGGGCAGGCGATGCCGGCGGCTTCCAGCGCCGGCGCCAGTAGCCCCGCGAAATGGGCCTGGTTGAGCGACAGGATCGAATCCTCGCGGCCCGCCTTCTCGACGCGGAATTCGGCGGCATAGGTCGCCCGGAACAGGGCGCGCCAATAGGCGAGATCCTCGCCTTTGGCCGGGCCGAGCGCAGCCGCCAGCCGCGCCGCGGTCTTGGTCGCCTCGGCCACGGCCTCGGCCACTTCTCCGGCTGCGGCGGGGTCCCGGCTCCAGACCAGTGCGGCGGGCTGGGTGAAGCGCGCCCAGATCGTCGTGTCGAGCAGATCGCCGCGCGCAGCCGCGGCGAAAGTCGCGAGCGTCATGGTCGCGACCTTGGCGCGCAGCACGCCGTCGCCGTTGTCCCATTCGTGATAGCTCACCCGCGGCCAGATGCCGCGCTCGACCCCGCCGTCGAGCAGCAGGTAGAAGTCGAGCACCCCGTCGAGGGCACCGGTGCGCAGGTTGGAGCCGTAGAACAGCGCGGCCCGGGCGCCGGCAGCCTGAGCCAGGCGCTCGGCGAAGGCGCGCACCGGCTCGGCCACCGGCGCTGCCAGCGCGGCGGCGATACGCCCCGCCAGCGATGGCGTCATGGGACGACGAAAGTGAGCTGGGGACCTTCGTCCAGCAGGTAGCGGCCGGGCGGGAAAGCCTCGCCGTCGACGATGAAGCTGTCGCCGAAGTCCAGCTCCATCTCTTCGGCCTGGAACCGGTGGGCGCCGATCCGTTCCATCGCCTGGCGATAGAAGCCGAACAGCACGGCCGGCAGCAGCGCCATGAACCAGCGGACCGGCCAGTCGATCACGCCGACTTTCAGACCGGCCCGGGCCTGCTTGCCGAAGGGCCGGGCGCCGAAGGGGAAATTCTCGAAAGTCGTCCCGACCATCAGGAAGCGCTTGCCGGGATCGCCGCGCCCCGCGTGCGGCAGGTCCTTGCCGCTCTTGCGGAAGGACAGGCGCATCGGTGCGCAGGCTCGCCAGGGATTGCCGGTGCGGCCGAACAGGGTCTGGAGAATGGCCCAGAGGATGGTGACGCCGACCGCGAGGCTGTTGAAGGCGCCGCGGCGATGGGCTTCCTGGCCGACTTCGACGGCCAGCGAGATCGCGCCGGCACCGAGAAAGAAGCCCAGGACGCAGCCGCGCCCGCCGGCCGCCGAGGTGATCCGCAGCGGCTGCCGGCGCACGGTGCGCCCGCGCCGCGCCGCGGCCAGCGCCTCGGTCAGCGACCAGCCGTTGGGCAGGCCTAGGTCGATCGTCAGCGCGTTGGTCTTGCCCTTGGGCAGGATGATCAGCGGCGGCCAGCCATCGGCGAAGATGTCGGCACCGCAGCTCAGCACGTCGCGCACCGTGCCGTCGCCGCCGTCGACGACGAGGTAGTCGATGTCGCGCCGGGCGAACTCGATCAGGCATTCGCGCAGCGCCTCGCGCGTGGCCGGAGTTTCGGTGAGGATATTGGCGCATTCGCCGAGTTCGGGGGCATGGCCCTTGTTGCGATGGCTGCGCGGGTTGCGGACGATGCCGACCAGCGGCACCGCGCGTTCGCCGCGCGCATTGCCCGACGCCCGCGGGAGTGCCCGCGGCCGAAGCTGCCCGAAGAACGGCAGCGCCTCGAACTCGTAGATGGTACCGTGCACGGAACGGCCATTAGCCGCGCCGCGGTGTGAAATCACCAAGAAAACAACTCATGACGCACCAGTGTTACATTTTTGTTGCGACCCTGCCGGGTTTCGGCAGGCCTCCTGCGGCCCGCCGGCGATTGCCAGCCGCGGGCGCGTCGACTAGGTCCACGCCCCATCATGACCGAACCATCCGCGCCCGTTTCCGTCCGCACCATCGGTGACAACCCGACGACACTCTGGGGCCTGACGACGGCCGAACGCGTCCGGCGGATCGCCCGGGCGGCGGGGCTCGCCGCCGATGGCGGCGACGCCGACCAGGGGCCGGTGCTGCTCGCCAACGCCGGCTTCGCTTTCGACCCGGCCTGGCTGCGCCATGCCGCGGCGCGGCCCGGCTTCATCCTCACTTACGGCGGCGTGCCGGTGCTCGCCCGGACGCGCAACGGCGAGGAATCCGCGCGCATCGAGACGGCGATGCGCACCGAGGCGGCGATCGAGCCCACCGCCGGCATGGAGCTGCTCGCCTACGAGGACGGCCCCACGATCGAGAACAAGCAGCTCAGGAAGCGCGAGACGCCGTTCCTCATGCCGCTGCGCCCCGAAACCGTGCGCGCGCTCGAGCGGGCGAGCTATTTCGGCGCCTACAAGGGCGTCACCGACCTCTTGACCAAGTATCTCTGGCCGGAATGGGCACTGGTGCTGACCCGCATCTGCGCGCGGCTGGGGATCACGCCCAACATGGTGACGGCGGTCGGCGCCGTGCTCTGCGTGGTGGCGACCGTCCTGTTCGCGCAAGGACAGTACTGGGCGGGCATGGCCGCGGGACTGGGCTTCATGGTGCTCGACACGGTCGACGGCAAGCTCGCGCGGTGCACGATCACGTCGTCGTGGTGGGGCAACATCTTCGACCACGGGCTCGACCTCGTCCACCCGCCGTTCTGGTGGTGGTTCTGGGCGACCGGCCTCGCGCACTGGGGCCTGGCCTACGACGATCGCACTTTCGCCTGGGTGATGGTCGCGATCCTCGGCGGCTATGTCGTCCAGCGGATCATCGAAGGGGCCTTCATGCGGCTTTACGGCGGCATGCACATCCACGTCTGGCGGCGGTTCGACAGCCGCTTCCGGCTGGTCACTGCCCGGCGCAATCCCAACATGGTGATCCTGTTCGTCGCCACGGCGCTGGCCCGGCCCGACCTCGGCCTGATCGCCGTCGCCTGGTGGACGGCGATTTCCTGCGCGGTCCATGCCGTGCGGCTGGCGCAGGCGATGCGGCTGGCGGCGCGCGGCGGCAGGATCACGTCCTGGCTGGCGGAGGAATGAGATGAACGAGACGATCGCCAGGTTCGGCTACCCCGCGACGCTGGTCCGCGAGTTCGACCACTGGCTGGTGCTGGCGCGGCCCGCCCAGCCGACGCTCGGCAGCCTGGTGCTGGCGGCCAAGTCCGAGGCCACCGCCTTCGGCGACCTGCCGGCCGAGGCCCATGCCGGGCTCAAGCAGGCCACCGCCGCGATCGAGGCGGCGCTGGGCCGCGCCGTGGGCTATGCCAAGCTCAACTACCTGATGCTGATGATGGTCGACCCCCACGTCCATTTCCATGTCGTCCCGCGCTACGAAGGGGTGCGCGAGTGGAACGGGCACGAGTTCGTCGACGTGGGCTGGCCGAAAGTCCCCGACTTGGGGCACGCCGTGGCGCTCGAAGGGGAAGAGCTGGCGCGGCTGGTGGACTGGCTGCAGGGGTTTTTCGAGTAGGCCGCTCCCGTCACCGGTCCTGCCCAGCCTGACGAGGCCCCGGCCTTCGCCGGGGAGCAGGTCAAGCGGCGCGAATAGGCGTCATCCCGGGCTTGACCCGGGATCGCTGGCCTCGTCGAAGGTACGTTCCGCCCGAAGGATGGCGGTCCCGGGTCTAGCCCGGGACGACGGGGGTGCAGAGCCCGGGACGACGCGAACTAAACCCACCCGTCGGTCAACCGCGTCGCGATCTCGATGTCGTTGAGGAAATCCACTTCCGCCCAGCCGAGCCCCTCTATCGACACCGTGCCCACCTTGCCTGTCGAGGCAAGGCTGTCGATCACCTTGAGGTACCAGTGCTGCACCCCTTCCGGCGTCCGCATCGCCGCGCGCACGGCATTGCGGAACAGGTCCGCCCCTTCGCCGCGGAAGGCGAGGAAGCCGATCGATTCGGCGTTGCTTTCGGCGGCGGTGAGCGTCTTGCCGATGTGCTGCAGGCGGCCGGCGGCGTCGCGCGCGACTTTCATGTCGTCGCTGTCGTAGGCGGGCTTGACGTCGACCGTCACCGCGATGGGCCAGCCGCTGTCCCGCTGCACCCGGGCGACGATCTCCTCCGAGACCAGGGTGTCGCCGTTGAGGATCAGGAAGTCGCCTTCCATCGCCTCGCGCGCGATCCAGCAGGAGCCGAGGTTGTCGGCGACCTTGTAGAAGGGGTTGAACCGGGTGGTGATCTCGACGCGCGGGTCGCGGATCGCCTGCAGCCGCTCGTCGACCATGTCGGTCATGAAGCCGGTGACGACGTCGATCCGCTTCACGCCGCCACGGGCGAGCATTTCGACCTGCCATTCGATCAGCGACCGACCGGAGAAGTCGATCAGGCACTTGGGGCGCTCGGCGGTCAGCGGCAGCATGCGCGAGCCTTGGCCCGCGCTGAGCAAAATCGCGTGTTCGATCATGGCGCGGTCCCTTATCGGGAAGTCGCCGTCAGGGAAAGCGCCATCGGGAAGCGGAAACCATGGCGGGCTTGCACTGGCGGGGCGGCTCGTCCAAATGCAGCGAAATGCCCGCCCGTCGCGCCCGAGCCATGCCTACGTCGCCGATCGGGCGCATCTTCGCCAATACGGCCTGGCTGCTGGGCGGCAAGGGCTTCGGCGCGCTGTGCGGGCTTGCCTATCTCTCCATCCTCACCCATTCGCTCGGCCTCAAGGGTTTCGGCCACTTCTCGCTCATCTTCGGGACGGCCCAGGCGCTGATCGCCGTCGCCGGCTTCCAGACCTGGCGAGTCGTCGTGCGCTACGGCAGCGCGCACGTCCATGCCGAGGACTGGCAGAAGTTCGGCCGCCTCGGCATGCTCTGCGGCATGCTCGACGCCGTCGGCGCGGCTTGCGGCTGCGCCATCGCGGCGATCGCCATCTACGGCTTCGGCACGGCGCTGGACCTCAACCCGGCCTTCGTCGACACCGCGTTCTACTTCAACTGCGCCATGGTCTGGGCGCTGGTCTCGGCGCCGACCGGCATGGTCCGTGCGCTGCACCGCTTCGACCTTGCCGTCTATGTCGAGGCCGTGGTTCCCACCGGCCGCCTGATCGCCGCGATCGGCATCTGGTGGTACGGACCGACGGTCGGGCGCTTCCTCTTCGCCTGGGCGGTGATCGACCTGTTCGAGGCGGTCTGCTACTGGATGCTGGCACGGCGGCTCTGCCCCCAGGCCGTGCGTCTCTCGAACATCGGCCGCTGGCGGGAAACGCTGCAGGAGAACCCGGGGCTCGAGCGCTTCTTCCTGGTCACTTACGCCAGCGCGACGCTGGAGGCGGTCATGCGCAACGGCCCGCTGCTGGCGGTCGGCGGCCTGATCGGCACGCGCGCGGCCGGCCTGTTCCGGCTCGCCGCCCAGCTGACCCAGGCGATGAGCAAGCTTTCCACTCTGCTCACGCGCGCCGTCTATGCCGAAGTGGCGCTGACTCGCGTCGCTTCCGCCGCCGCCGAATTCCGCAAGCTGGCCTACCAGACCAGCATGATCGCGGCGCTTGCCGGCACGCTGGTGGTCGGCGTGGCGATGCTGGCCGGCGAGCGGCTGCTGCAGCTGATCGGCGGCACCGACTTCGAGCGCGGCGCCGGCATCCTGGTGCCCCTGGCGATCGCCGCCAGCTTCGACCTGGCCAGCGTCGCCTTCGAGCCCGTGCTGCATTCGACCGGCCGCGCCCGCTACGCGCTTTTTGCCCGGCTTGCTGCAGTGACGACCTTGGGGACGGCGACCTTTCTGCTCTATGGCTTCGGTGCGGAGGGGGTGGCCTGGGCGGTCGCAATCGCGGGCGCGGTGTCCTATCTCGCGATGGGGGGCTGGGCGCTGCGCACGCTGCTGAGGAACTCTGCGTCGGAAGCGCAGGCCCAGGCCTAGCCGCTCGAACGGAGCAGGATCGCGCATGTGCGGAATCGCAGGCTGGTACAGGCGAGGCGGACGGCAAGTGCCCGACGGCGCCATCGCCCGCGCCTGCGAGGCGATCGTCCATCGCGGTCCCGACGATTCGGGGATGTTCGCCGACGGCGACTTCGCCTTCGGCATGCGGCGCCTGTCGATCATCGACCTGGCCGGCGGCCACCAGCCGATCTTCTCGCCCGACCGCCGCTACGCGATCACCTTCAACGGCGAGATCTACAACCACCCCGACCTGCGGCCCGAACTGGAAGAGTGGGGCTGGCGCTTCGCCACCCATAGCGACACCGAGACGCTGCTGGCAGCCTTCGTGCGCTGGGGCGACGATGCCTGGCTGAAGCTCGAGGGCATGTACGGCGTGGCCATCTGGGACGCTGCCGAGCGGCGCCTGACGCTGGCCCGCGATCCGCTGGGCATCAAGCCGCTGTACTACAGCCTGCAGCAGGGCGGCGTCGCCTGGGGCTCGGAAATCCGCTCGCTGCGCGCGCTCAACGGGCCGGAGGCGGCTCTCGACTTCTCGATCGACGAGCGGGCGGTCCACGACTTCTTCATGTTCGGCCATGTCCAGAAGCCGCGCTCGATCTGGAACGAGGTCAAGGTGCTCGAGCCGGGCCACGTGCTCCACATCGGCGCGGCCGGCGAGCCCGAGATCCGCCGCTTCTGGTTCCCGCGCTTCCCCGTCCGCCACGGCCTGTCCGAGGACGAGTGGATCGAGGAGACGCGCGCCCAGCTGGACGCCACGGTCAAGCGGCACATGCTGGCCGACGTCACGGTCGGCGCCTTCCTGTCGGGCGGCGTCGATTCCAGCGCGATCACCGCGGCCATGGCGCACCACGCGACCGCGCCGGTCAAGGCCTTCACCATGGCCTTTCCCGGCACCTCGATCGACGAGAGCCAGGCCGCGGCGCGCATTGCCGCCCATCTCGGCTGCGAGCACATCGTCCTGCCGCTGGAGCCGCAGGACGCCGGGACGATGCTGCCCGAAGTGCAGGCATCCTTCGACGAGCCCTGCGCGGCGACCGCGGCCGTGCCGGTCTGGCACCTCTCGAGGCTGGCGGCGAGCCAGGTCAAGGTCGTGCTCTGCGGCGAGGGATCGGACGAGATCTTCGCCGGCTACAAGCGCCAGCGCACCGCGCTCGCCGCCGCGCGCATGGGGCCGCTGATGCGCATGCTCGAACCGGTCGCGGCCGCCGCCGACCTGCTCCCCGGCTTCGGCTCCAGGCGCTGGAACTACCTGCGCCAGAGCGCGCGCCGCTTCCGCATGTCGGCCGGGCTGGAGAACAATTACCAGCGCTTCTTCCAGGGCACGCAGATTTCCACCCCCTGGGTGCGCGAGGCGCTCTACGAGCCCGGCTTCCATGCGCGGCAGGAAAGCGACCGTCCCTTCGCCGATCTCGAGCGCGAGTATTTCGGCTGGCCCGGCGCCCGCGACCTCGACCCGCTCGAGCAGTTCATGCTTGCCGACATCACCGTCCACATGCCCAGCTCGCTGCTCAACCGCACCGATCGCGGCTCGATGGCGCATTCGCTGGAAGCGCGCGTGCCGTTCCTCTCGCATCGCTTCGTCGACTGGGCGCTGACCATGCCGCGCCACATGAAGCTGCGCGGCAAGGTCGGAAAATATGCGCTGCGCAAGGCGATCGACCCCTGGCTGTTCCCCGGCGCGCTCGACAATCGCAAGCTGGGCTTCCAGCTGCCCTTCGCCGAATGGTTCAGCGGCGGCTTCGCCACTTTCGCGCGCGAGGCCTGGGAAGGCAGCGGCGCCTCGAAAAGCGGCTACCTGCGGCCCGAGGCGGTGGAGCAGCTCTTCGCCGAGCACGCCGCCGGCCTCGCCAACCACGGGCGCATCCTCTACGCGATCGCCATGTTTTCCTGCTGGTGGGACCAGACTTTCGATGGGTGAAGTTGGGCACCAATATCCTCCCCGGTACGGGGAGGGGGACCGCGGCGCGAAGCGGCGTGGTGGAGGGGGCTCGCCGCATCGATGCCGCGCCGGGAGGATGGCCCCCTCCACCATGCTGCGCATGGTCCCCCTCCCCGTGCCGGGGAGGATTTCAGCCCGCCCAACCCAGGACGCCCCACATGCTCGTTGACCTCGCTCGCAATCCCGAAGCCGCCGGCCGCCGCTTCGACGTCTGCGTGATCGGCGGCGGCGCCGCCGGCGTGACGCTGGCGCGTGCCCTGACGCGCGCCGGCCGCCAGGTCTGCCTGGCCGAGAGCGGCGGCCTCGACTTCGAGGAGCGCACCCAGGCGCTCTACAAGGGCGCGAACGTCGGCATGCCCTATTACGACCTCGAGGAATCGCGGCTGCGCTTCTTCGGCGGCACGGTGTCGATCTGGGGCGGGCGCTGCGCCCTGCTCGACGAGATCGACTTCGTCCGCCGCGACTGGGTGCCGCATTCGGGCTGGCCGATCACGCGCGACATGCTGATGCCGTGGTATCGCCGGGCGCACGACGTGTTCGAGCTCGGCGAATTCGCCTACGACGATCCCTACCGCCTCGTCGGCATTCCCGACCAGGGCTTCGATCGGGCGCGGATCGAAACCGACCTCTGGCGTTTCGACGAGGCTAACGAGCGCTTCGCCGCCGCGCGCGCCCGGGACCTGTTCGACGCACCGAACCTGACGATCCTGCTCCACGCCAATGCCGTCAGGCTGCAGGCCAGCGACGATGCCGGATCGATCAAACATGTCGAGGTCCGCAGCCTGGGCGGGCAGGTCGCGCGGATCGAGGCGGAGCATTACGTGCTGGCCTGCGGCGCGCTGGAGAATGCCCGGCTGATGCTGGCTTCCGACGACGTCGAGACGGCCGGCATCGGCAATGCCCACGACCAGGTCGGCCGCTTCTTCATGGAGCATCCCTGCGGCCGCATCGCCAAGGTGGAGACCACCCGGCCGTTCGATCTCTGGGCGGCCTACCAGAAGCGCTTCATGAAGGCGGGCCCGCCGCTCGCCCCGGTGCTGCGCCTGTCGGACGCGGTGCAGGAAAGCGAGGGCGCGCTCAATTCGATCGTCACATTCAAGCTGCAGCGCCCGCCGGAAAAGGGCGTGGCCCTGGGCAACAAGCTCTACCACAACCTCAAGCACAGCCTGAATCCCGACAAGCGGGGCCGCGCGCTCGATCATCTCTACCGCGGCCTGCGCGGCTGGTTCCACCGCGTCGTGCGCGAGAAGGTCGAGGCGGCCATGGCCAATTCGGGCATGACCGGGCTCTACCTGATCATCCGCGGCGAACAGGCCCCCAATCCGGAGAGCCGGGTGCTGCTTTCGGCCGAGCGCGACGATCTGGGCGAGCGCCGCGCCGACTTGTCGTGGCAGCTCTCCGCGCTCGACAAGCACACCGCCCGCGTCTTCTCGCGCGTGTTCGACGATGAGATGAAGCGGATGGGCAAGGGCACGGTCAGCCCCTGCGACTGGATCGAGGAGCCCGGCGACCACTGGCCGGTCGACCCGACCGTGGGCAACCACCCGATCGCCGGCTATCACCACATCGGCGGCACGCGGATGAGCGACGATCCCAAGTCCGGCGTCGTCGATGCCGACTGCCGGGTCCACGGCTACGGCAACCTCCACGTCGCCGGCAGCTCGGTCTTCGCCACCGCCGGCTGGGCCAACCCGACGCTGACCATCGTCGCGCTGGCGCTCCGCCTGGCCGAGCGGCTCGATGGGGAGTTGCGGGGCTGATCCAGCCCGACCACCACGCTCGTCATTCCCGCGAAGGCGGGAACCCAGCTCCCCACCGTTGAGCGGGGGGATAGGCATGGGAGATGGGCCCCCGCCTGCGCGGGGGTGACGAAGGAGGGTATTCCGGCGAGCCGATCATGGGCTACTATCCCCCCATGCTCCACCAGTCCCTGATCGACACGGCGCAAGCCATCGCCGGCGACATCGTCGCGTTGCGCCGCGCCATCCATGCCGAGCCCGAGCTCGGCCTGCAGACACCCAGGACGCGCGACAAGATCCGCGCCGCGCTGGCTCACCTGCCGCTGGACTGGCGCGAGGGCGCTTCGACCACCGGGCTCGTCGCCACGCTCAAGGGCGGGGCGGGCGAAGGTCGCTCGGTGCTGCTGCGCGGCGACATGGACGCGCTGCCGATGCCCGAGGAGACCGGGCTGGACTTCGCCTCGCGCACGCCGGGGGTGATGCACGCCTGTGGCCACGACGCGCATGTCGCCATGCTCGCGGGGGCCGCCGAACTGCTCTGCCGCCGCGCGGACGGGCTGCGGGGCGAAGTGCGCTTCATGTTCCAGCCGGGCGAGGAAGGGTTCCACGGCGCCCGCTTCATGCTCGAGGACGGGCTGCTCGATCCGCTGCCCGATGCCGCCTTTGCGCTGCACGTCATGCCCAATGCCCCGCACGGCCTCGTCGGCGGGCGCGCCGGGCCGCTGCTGGCGGCGGCGGACCAGTTCGAGATCGTCGTCGAGGGGCGCGGCGGCCATGCCTCGCTGCCGCACGAGACGCTCGATCCCGTGCCGGTCGCCTGCGAGATCGTGCTGGCGCTGCAGGCCATGGTCACGCGCAAGTTCAATGCGCACGACCCGGTGGTCGTCACCATCGCCAGGCTCGAGGCCGGCAGCACGCACAACGTCATCCCCGACCGCGCCCTGCTCAAGGGCACGATGCGCTCGCTGTCGCCGGCCAACCGCGCCCGGCTGCGCGAGGAGATCGCCCGGATCGCCGCCGGCATCGCCGCGGCGCACGACCTGTCGGCCCGGGTCGATATCATCGAGGGCTTTCCCGTCACCATCTGCGACGGCGGCGCGGTCGGCTTCGGCGAGGCGGTGGCGCGCGAGATGTTCGGCGAGCGTGCCTTCCTCCGCCTCGAGGCGCCGATCATGGGGGCAGAGGATTTCGCCTATGTGCTCGAGAAGGTGCCCGGCGCCATGTTCTTCCTCGGCGTCAGCCGCGAGGGCGAGGACTGGGCAAGCTGCTGCGGCATCCATTCGACCCGGATGATGGTCGACGAGAATGTGCTGCCGCAGGGCGCCGCCTATCTCGCCGGGCTGGCCGAGGCGTTCCTCGAGCGCGGGTTCGGCTGAGGCGCCCTTTGCTTATTCGCGTGGCGGATCGCCCTCTTCCCGGCCGATCTCGAGCCGGGCACCTTCGAGCTGCCGCTCCCGCCGTTCCGCCTCCGCCTGCTCGCTGCGCTTCGCGCCCTTGCCGCGGCCGAAGCGCGCGCGGTTCTGCGCGGCGGCGGCTGCGCTTTCGGCCCGCTGCTTCGCCTTGCGCGCGGCGCGCAGGTTGATGATCTCGGCCATCACGAACCCTCGCAGCGCACGGCGAACTTGCGGCCGCCGTATTCCAGGGTCCCGACCGCGCGCTCCTCGCCGCTGGGCCGCGCGCGCAGCTTGGCGACGAATTCGGTCAGGTCCTTGTCGGCGATGTCCACCATGATCTGCCGCTCGTCGATCCAGGCCTGGGCCAGGACGATCGGCGGATCGTCGCCCATCGTCGAACGGGGCTCCCGGCCTGGTTCCTCGAGCGTCGCGGCAAAGATGCCGCCAGGCACGCCGCGGGTGATGACGAGGCTCAGCGAAGGCCCCTTGCCGCGGGACTCGCAGAAGAGACCGGCCGTGGCATGGGCCGGCACGGCGGCAAGGCCGGTGAGCAGCACGGTCGCGGCAAGGGGTGCTGAAATGCGTTTCATGCCCTTCTGCTAGCGCATATTGCCGCGGCGGTCATGCCCCCGCGCTTGCATTGCACCGTCGGTTCTGGTGCTAGACGGCAGGAGAGGTGATGCGATGGACCGCTTGGATCGGCTGGAGGCAGCGGAGGCAATCCGCAACCTCAAGGCCCGCTATTTCCGCCTGATCGACACCAAGCAGTGGGACGCTCTGCGCGGCCTGTTCACCGGCGACATGCAAGTGGTGACGCCCGACGGCAGGGTGTGGATGGAAGGCGGCGATGCCTATGCCGCCAGCCTGCGGTTCGGCCTCGAAAGCGCGGTTTCCTGCCACCAGGGCCTGACCGGCGAGATCGAGGTGGTCGATGCCGCCAGCGCCAAGGGCATCTGGGCGATGCAGGACGTCATCACCTGGGCCGACCGCCACCCGCGCGAGGGCTGGAAAGCGATCCTCGGCCGCGGCCACTACCACGAGACCTACTGCCGCGAAGACGGCGAATGGCGCATCGCCACTCTGACGCTCACGCGGCTCAGCCTCGACATCACCTGGCCCGAAGGACACCCGCACGCATGACCGACCTCACGTTTGCCGACCGCTTCGGCGAAGGCCGCGACGACAATCCCTACTGGAACGAGAGCGTCTGGTTCTCCTTCTCGATCCCGGAACGGCATATCCACGGGCTGATCCAGTACTACTTCCGCCCGAACATGGGCATGCTCAACGGCGGGCCCTGCATGTGGGACCCCTCGGGCACGTTCCAGTGGAACTGCCTCTACTACAACTGGAGCCATCTCCAGGCGATGCCGGCCGGCGCCGAGAAATTCGACATGACCGCGCGCAACTCGCTGTCGGTCAAGGTGCTGGAGCCGCTGAGCCGCTACAAGATCGACTACGACAAGGAAGGCTTCCGGATGGACCTCGTCTGGGAAGCGATCGGACCCTGCCACGAGCTGCACACGGGCGATCCCGGGCAGCAGGCGACCGCGAAGTTCCACATCGAGCAGCCGGGCCGGATGACGGGCACGATCCGCCGCCACGGCGAGGACTATCCGATCGACTGCTTCTCGATGCGCGACACCTCCTACGGCGCGCGCGAATACGAATCGCTGGCGAGCGGCGGCTATTTCTGGGGCATTGCGGCCGACAGCGCGTTCCACGCCCTGTGCATGGACCTGCCCGACAGCGGCGGCCGCGAGGCGAAGTGCATCGGCGGCTTCATCTGGAAAGACGGCCAGCTCGGCAGCCTGGTCTCGGGCAAGCGCGAGGTGATCGCATTCGGGCAGTTCGGACCGTCGAAAGTCGCATTCGAAGGCACCGACAAGCTCGGCCGGACGATGCGCGCGACGGGCACGATCGACCCCGGGCTCGTCTTCACCGGCTATACCGACCACACCGTCGTCTGGTCGCTGGTCGAATGGGACTGGGACGGCGTGGCGCACTGGGGCGACAACCAGGAATTCATGCCCGCCGAGCCCTTCCGCCGGATGGTGCGCGGCGAGATCGCGCGCGGAGACTGATCGTGGCACAGCAGGACCGTCCGGGGCAGATCGTCCTCATCAACGGCACCTCGGGGTCGGGCAAGTCGACGACCGCCGAACTGTTCCAGCAGCGGGCCGAGGACTACTGGCTGCTCTACGGCATCGACCACTTCCTCGCCGGGAGCCAGCCGGCCAGGTTCGGCCACCACGGCCCGCGCGCCGCCGAGGGCATCTACGCCCACCCCGCCGATCCCGCCGACCCGGAAGGGCCGCTGCGCTGGAGCCTGGGCGAGAACGGCAAGCGGGCCTTCGCCGCGCTGCACGAATGGATCGCCGGCGCCTCGCGAGTCGGCTGCAACATCGTCTTCGACCACCTGCTGCTGACCGATCCGCCGGTGCTCGCCGATTGTATCCGGCGGCTCGAGGGCCTGCCGGTGCTGCTGGTCACGCTGAAGCCGCCGTTCGACGTGCTCGAACGCCGCATCGCCGAGCGGCAGATGGACAAAAAGATCCCGACCGACATCCTCGGCGAGGACGCCGCGCGCAAGATCGTCGATCGGCTGACGCGGCTGCGGCCCTGGTTCTACGAGACGGTCTACGCCAACGACATCTCCGACCTCGAGATCGACACCAGTGTTTACGGTCCGGAAGAGGTCTGCGCGCTGATCGAGGCGCGGCTGGCCGAAGGGCCGGGCACGGCGTTCGACCGGCTGCGCGAGAAATACCCGCGCGCCGGCTGACGGAGCGGCAGCCGCCCGGCCGGACGCATGCGCGTCACCGCCTGGCGGAACACCTGCTCCGTCGCCTTCGCCGTCACAGCCCGCCGAACTTGACGCTCAGCCGGACGAAGACCTCGCGGCCCCGGTCCGGGATACAGGCCAGCTCGTCGAGCCCGGTGGCGTTGCGCGCCTGCGCGCCGGACACGGGCGGGGCGATGACCTGCCCCGTCGCGGCGCTGAAGGTCGTGCAGTTGCCGGCGGTGAACTTGTCGGTCAGGTTGTTGCCGATGACGGCAATTCGCCAGCCCTCGTCGTCGGGCCCGAAGCTGACATTGGCGTTGATCTTGGTATAGGCCGGCTGGGTCAGGCCGGGCAGCCCGTTGAACCGGCCGAGACCGCGCAGGAATTTCGACGAGTATTGCGCATTGACCCCAAGATCGAGCCGCATGGAATCGCCGACGGGCATCTCGTAGTCGACGCCGCCGGTCACGGTCCATTCCGCGGCCTTGGGCAGCGGCGCGCCCGAGAGGTCCTGGCCGGCGAACTGCTTGGTCGTGGGCGTGATCACCGTCCCCGGCGCGAGCGGTAGCGGATTGAGGCTGCAGCCGTCCGAGATCCGCTGCCCACCGTAGCACGGCGCCCCTGCGAAGCTGGTGAACCGGGCGTGGTTCCAGTTCACCGCCAGGTTCGCCGACAGCCCCGGCACCGATGCCGGATTGTAGGTCGCGTCGAAATCGACGCCGTAGACTTTCGACGAGGCCGCGTTGATCGTGCGGATGATCGGCAGACCGCCCTGCGCCTGCTCGTTGGCGCCGACCTGGAGGTCGCTGTACTTGTAGTAGTAGAAGGCGGTGTTGATCGCCAGCGTGCGACCGGCGAGGCGCGTCTTGACGCCCACTTCGCCGCCGCGGACGCGCTCGTCGCCGAAGGAGTTGTCGGAATTCGGCGTGGCCGGCACCGTCATGATGTAGGAGCCGGACTTGTAGCCCTGCTTGAGCGCTCCGAAGATCGTCAGGTCGTCGGTCGGCGTATAGGTGATCGTCAGTTCCGGCGACCAGTTCTTCGAACGCAGGTCGGGCTGGAGGATCGTCGTCGGGGTCGTGCCCGAGAAATAGCTGGAGATCGCCGATGCGTCGTCATGCCGCTTCTCGTCGGTGTAGCGAACGCCGCCCGCGATCTCGAGCGTTTCCACCGGCTTCCAGCGCAGCTGCCCGAATGCCGAGGCCGCCTCGATGCTGACGTCGTTGATGCCGCCGGTCAGGAACCGCGGCAGGCCCAGCTTGGTGTTGCCGCCGACATAGACCCGGTTGCTGACCTGCGCGTCCTGGTAGAAGGCGCCGAGCAGGAAGTTGACGGGCGAATCCGGGAAATCGGACTGGACCCGCAGCTCCTGCGTATAGTCGCGGCGGTGGAACTGGTTGTCCGCGAACAGGGTCGGGCCGGCGAAGCCGCTGTTGACGCCGTTGAGCGAGCCGTCGACCTCGTGGTTGAAATAGCCCGAGGTCGAAGTGATGCTGACGTGCGGCGCGATGTCGTAGTCGACTTCCAGCGTGCCGAAGGTGGTGAGGTAGCGCAGGAAAGGCACGCCGTTGTTGCGCACTTCCGGGAAGGCTGTGGGGTCGAGGTCGACGATATAGACGTTGCGGTCGACCTTGCAGGTCTCGTTGGGACTGATGAAGGGGATCCCGACCGGCGATGCCACGCCGTCGGGGCAATTGCCCAGCGCGGCGCCGCCGCCGATCACCTTCTTGCGCGTGTTGTTGATCTTCAGCCTGACGCGCACTGCGCTCGACGGCTGCCAGACCAGCGAGCCGCGCAGGATATATTCCTCGGCCGCGTTGTAGCGATCGCTCGACGGGTCCTTCCCGCCCAGGCCAGGCGCGGCGGTCGCGCGGTTCTTGAAGTAGCCGTTGTCCTTCGAATACATCCCCGCGATGCGCAGGCCCAGGCTATCGCTGATCGGCGTCGAGTAGATCAGCTCGCCCCGCTTTTCCTGCGCTTCGAGGCCATAGCTTGCCCGGGCGATGATCTCGGTCTCCTCGCCCGGATCGGCGGTGGTGATCGCGATCACGCCGCCCGGGCTGTTCTTGCCGAAGAACAGCGCCTGCGGCCCCTTGAGCACTTCGACCTGGCGCATGTCGAACATGCCGACGCCATAGCTCGCGCCCTGCGTCAGCTGCAGGCCGTCGATGTTGATCGAGACCGACTGGTCGACGCCGGCGTCGAGCGAGCTGGTGCCGACGCCGCGCAGGGCGATCTGCGTGCCCACGGTCAGCACGTTGCCGCCGATCTGCAGGCCGGCGACCTGGCGGGCGATGCCGCCGATGTCGCTGACGCGATTCTTGGACAGGGTCTCGGCGGTCAGGACGGTCTCGATGACCGGCACCTTGAGGATGGATTCCTGCCGCTTGCGGGCGGTGACGATGATGTCGCCGGTCTCTGCGCCGGACTGGGCCTGGGCAGGAGCGGCGTCCTGCGCCACAGCCGGCAGCGACCAGAAGGCACTCGCCGGCACGGCTGCCGCGAGCAACAATGCGGATTTCTTCATGATGGTTCTCTCCTCACCTGGCCGATTTCGTCTGGACTTTGAGTTGCGGCTCGTTGTCGTCCGGCAAGCTGCCGGCTGCTTGCTTCTACGCGACCGCACCGCGGTCCGTTTCCCCAGGCGGGCATGCCTGCTTGACTCGCGCGGCGAATGCCGGACGAGTCATTTCTTCGACCCGTATCTTGCTTTCCGGGTCATGCTGCGGTCGGGTGGGTTCGGAGTTCAGGCCTGGACGTCGGCCCAGTCGGGGTGGCGCTTGAAGGCGGCGACGACGTAGCTGCACAGCGGCCGGATCTTGAACTGCTCGGCGCGTGCGTCCTCGACCATGCGCTTGACCAGCTGCGCCGCGATCCCGCGCCCTTCGAGCGCCGGGGGGACCAGCGTATGGTCCGCCGTCCGCGCCCCCGCCTGCTCGACCCAGGTCAGCCGGCCGTAGTCGTCGCTGCCCGGCACATGCGCGCGATATTCGCCGCGCTTGCCGTTCTCGTGCCGGGTGATGGTGATCTCTTCCACGGGGAGCTCCTGGGTTGTGCCTTGGGAGGTAGGGAGAGGCGGCCATGTTTCAATCCTCCCCGGCACGGGGAGGGGGACCGCGACGCGCAGCGGCGCGGTGGAGGGGGTTCTCCTCTGGACGCTGCAGCGATGAGGTGGGCCCCCTCCACCACCGCCTGCGGCGGCGGTCCCCCTCCCCATCCTGGGGAGGATGCTACCGCTCCTTGGTCGCGCTGAAGCTCAGCTCCGGGTTGCGTTCCTGCTGGTAGCCCACGTCCCAGGCCGACCGCGCCAGGAACACCGGGTCGCCGTCGCGATCGCGCGCGAGGTTGCCCTTGTTGAAGTCGGTGAAGCCCTTGAGCGCCGCGTCCGATCCCTTGAGCCAGCGCGCCGTGTCGAAAGGCGCGGGCTCGAGCATGGCCGCGACCTTGTATTCGGCCTCGAGCCGGCTGACGAGCACGTCGAGCTGCAGCTGGCCGACCACGCCGACGATCCACTGCGCGCCGATCTCGGGGTAGAACACCTGGATCACGCCTTCCTCGGAGAGGTCGTCGAGCGCCTTGCGCAGCTGCTTGGTCTTGGTCGGGTCCTTGAGCACGACGCGGCGCAGAATCTCGGGCGCGAAGTTGGGCAGGCCGGTGAAGCGCACCTCGTTCCTCTCGGACAGGGTGTCGCCGACGCGCAGCGTGCCGTGGTTGGGGATGCCGATGATGTCGCCCGGCTCGGCGCTGTCGGCGATCTCGCGGTCCTGGGCGAAGAACAGGATCGGCGAATGGACCGCGATCGGCTTGCCGAGGCCCGAGGGGACGAGCTTCATGCCGCGCTTGAAGGTGCCCGAGACCAGCCGCATGAAGGCGATGCGGTCGCGGTGCTGCGGGTCCATGTTGGCCTGGACCTTGAACACGAAGCCGGTGACTTCGGGCCGCTCGGGGCTGATCTCGCCCGCTTCCGAAGGCTGCGGGCGCGGCGGCGGGGCGTAGCGGGCGAGGGCGTCGATCAGCTCGGCGACGCCGAAGTTCTTCAGCGCCGAGCCGAAGTAGACCGGCGTCAGGTCGCCGTGGCGATAGGCCGCGATGTCGAACTCGGGATAGCCGGCCTGAGCCAGCTCGATCTCCTCGGCGACGTCCTCGGGCAGCTGGGGCGCGTCCTCGACCTTGCCGAGGAATTCGCGGCTGTCGCCCTCGGGGCGGCTGATGCGGTTGGTGGCGAGGTCGAGCACGCCTTCGAAAGTCCCGCCCATGCCGACCGGCCAGGTCATCGGCACGACGTCGAGCGCGAGCGCGTCGGCGACCTCGTCGAGGATCGCGAAGACCGCGCGGCCCTCGCGGTCGACCTTGTTGACGAAAGTGATGATCGGCACCGACCGCATGCGGCAGACTTCGAACAGCTTGCGCGTCTGCGGCTCGATGCCCTTGGCTGCGTCGATCACCATGACTGCCGAATCGACTGCGGTCAGCGTGCGGTAGGTGTCCTCGGAGAAGTCCTCGTGGCCCGGGGTGTCGAGCAGGTTGAAGGTTATGCCGTCCTTCTCGAAAGTCATCACGCTCGAGGTGACCGAAATCCCGCGCTGCTGTTCGATCTTCATCCAGTCCGACCGCGCCCGCCGCGCCGCCCCGCGCGCCTTGACCTCGCCCGCGAGATGGATCGCGCCGCCCTGCAGCAAAAGCTTCTCGGTCAGCGTGGTCTTGCCCGCGTCGGGGTGCGAGATGATGGCGAAGGTGCGGCGGTTGGACATAGGCGGCGCGGTTAGCGGTCCTGCGGGGTGACGTCCATGGGGGAATGTCGGGGCCAACTCGTCGTCCCGGGCGCGACCTGGGACCGCTGGCCACGTCGGCGGAATGCTCTGCCCGGAGGAGAGCGGTCCCGGGTCAGGCCCGGGACGACGATAGTCACCCCCGCAACAGGCCCCCCACTTTCGCCGCCGCCGCGGTCACGCGATCGGCCACGGCCTTCAGCTCGGCCTCGTCGTAGCTCTTCTCGCCCGGCTGCAGCGTCACTTCGATCGCCAGCGACTTCTGCCCCTCGGGCACGCCCTGGCCGCGGAAGTCGTCGAACAGGCGCGCGGCGACGATGTTGGCCTTGTCGGCGTTCCGCACCACGCGCACGAGGTCGCCCGCCGGCAGCTCCGCCGGCACGAGGAAGGCGAAGTCGCGCGTCACCGCCTGCAGCGCGGGCGGGGCGTAGTGCGCGCGGGCGAAAGTCGCGGCGCCCTTCCGGGCGGGAATCGCGTCGAGTAACAGTTCGGCCACCGCGACCGGCGCGTCGATGTCGAACTGCCTGAGCAGGCGCGGGTGGAGCATGCCGAAGCGCGCCAGCACCGTCTTGGGCCCGAGCCGCAGCGTCGCCGACTGGCCGGGGTGGAACTGCTCGCCCGCCTCGCCCATGACCTGCAGGTTGTCGACCGGTGCGCCGGCTTCGGCGAGCAGCGCCAGTGCCTCGGCCTTGGCGTCGAAGGCGTCGAAGCTCGTGGCCTTGCCGGTCGCCCAGCCGCGCGGCGTCTTCTCGCCGGCCAGCACCAGCGCCAGCGACAGCCGCTCGTCGCTCGCGCCGTCTGCGCCGCGCAGATAGCGGCGGCCGATCTCGAACAGCCGCAGCCCGGCCGCGCCGCGGTCGAGGTTGCGCCGCGCCGCCGAGAGCAGGCCGGGCAGCAGCGAGGGGCGCATCGCCTTCATGTCCTCGCTGATCGGGTTGGCGAGCACCCAGAGATCGCCCTCGGCAAAGGCCGCGGCCTCGCTTTCAGGGAGGAACGACCAGGTCACCGCCTCGTGGCTGCCGCGCGCGGCGGCGGCGCGGCGCAGGCGCCGCTCGAGCTTCTGCGCCGGGGTGGCGGTCGGCCGCGCGACGCCGTCGGCGCGGGGAAGCGGTACGCTGGCGACCTTGTCGAGGCCGTGGATGCGGATCACTTCCTCGACGATGTCGGGCGCGCCGTCGATGTCGGGGCGCCAGCCGGGGGTGGTGACCTGCCATTCCGGCGAGACCGCGAAGCCCAGCGCTTCGAGGATGCGCTTCTGCTCGCTCTCGGGCACGGCGACGCCGCCGAGGCTGCCTGCCAGCGCGGGGTCGTAGGCGACCGCCTTCGTGCCCGCAGGCGGCGAACCGGCGCGGACGATTTCCGATGCCTCGCCGCCGCAGATCTCGAGAATCAGCCCGGTCAGGAGGTCGAGCCCGGCGTCGAGGAACTGCGGGTCGACTCCTCGCTCGAACCGGCTGCGCGCGTCCGAAGTCAGGTTGAGCTTGCGCCCGGTCGCGGCGATGCGCTGGGGATCGAAATAGGCGATCTCGAGCAGCACGTCGGTCGTCCTCTCGGAACAGCCCGAATGCTCGCCGCCCATGATCCCGGCGATGTCGTGGACGCCGGCCGCGTCGGCGATCACCGTCATTTCGCCGTCGAGCGCGTATTCCTTGCCGTTGAGCGCGAGCACCGTCTCGCCGTCCCGCGCGCGCCGCGCGACGACCGCGCCGGCCAGCCTGGCCATGTCGTAGGCGTGCGCCGGGCGGCCGTAAGCGAGCATCACGTAGTTGGTGATGTCGACCAGCGCCGAGATCGGCCGCTGGCCCGCGCTCTTGAGCCGCGCCTGCAGCCAGTCGGGCGAGGCGCCGTTGCTGACGCCGCGGATCGCACGGCCGTAGAAGGCCGGGCAGCCTTCGGGATCGTCGGTGCGGATCTCGGTCGGGCAGGGGAAGCTGCCGGCGACCTGCTTCGCCGCGATCGGCTTCAGCGTGCCGAGCCCCGCGGCGGCAAGGTCGCGGGCGATGCCGTAGACGCCCATGCAGTCGGGCCGGTTGGGCGTGATGGCGACGTCGAACACCGGATCGGCGCCGTGCCAGTCGGCGAAGGCGGTGCCGACCGGCGCGTCCTCGGGCAGCTCGATGATGCCGTCGTGGTCGTCGCCCAGCTCGAGCTCGCGCGTCGAGCACATCATGCCGTTCGATTCGACGCCGCGGATCGCCGACTTCTTGAGCTCGAAGCCGCCCGCCGGCACGACCGCGCCCGGCAGGCCGAGCACGCCCACGAGCCCGGCGCGCGCATTGGGGGCGCCGCAGACGACCTGCAGCGGCTGGCCGTCGCCGGTGTCGACGCTGAGCACCTGGAGCTTGTCGGCATTGGGGTGGCGCTCGGCGGTCAGCACGCGGGCGATGCGGAAGCCGGCGAGCCTGGCCGCCGGGTCCTCGACGCCTTCGACCTCGAGCCCGATGGCGTTGAGCGCGGCCGCGATCTCTTTGACCGAAGCCGAGGTGTCGAGATGGTCCTTGAGCCAGGAAAGCGAGAATTTCATCGTGCAACCTTCGGGGAAGGGAAGTTCTTGGTTCGCGCGGAGAGCGCAGAGGACGCGAAGATGTCGCGCGCGCCGCAGGCTTCCCGATCACGCGCAAGCGAAGGGGTTGGCAGGCGGCTTCGCCGCGAGGCGCAACTATCTCTGCGCGCTTTGCGGTCTCTGCGCGAACAAGCTTCCTTCCTCTCCGCGTCTCCGCGCCTCAGCGTGATCGAAACCATCACGCCGAAGTCCCCACGCCGCCCGACAGCGTCGGCACGTCGAGCGCGGAAAAGCCGTAGTGCGACAGCCAGCGCACGTCGCCGTCGAAGAAGGCGCGCAGGTCGTCCATGCCGTACTTGAGCATGGCCAGCCGGTCGACGCCGGTGCCGAAGGCGAAGCCCTGCCACGCGTCAGGGTCGAGCCCGGCGGCGGCGATGACATGGCGGTTGACCATGCCGCTGCCGAGCACTTCCATCCAGCCTTCCGCTCCGCCGACGACGCGCTTGCCGTTCACCAGCGTGTAGCCGACGTCGACTTCCACCGAAGGCTCGGTAAAGGGGAAGTAGCTGGGCCTGAGGCGCAGGACGATGTCCTCGCGCTCGAAATAGGCCTTGAGGAACGTCTCCAGCGTCCACTTCAAGTGGCCGAGGTGGATGTCCTTGTCGATCACCAGGCCTTCGATCTGGTGGAACATCGGCGTATGCGTCGCGTCGCTGTCCGAGCGGTAGACGCGGCCCGGGGCGATGACGCGCAGCGGCGCCCCGCGCTCCAGCATGGCGCGGATCTGCACCGGCGAGGTGTGCGTGCGCAGCAGCATCTCGCGGCCCAGCGCATTGCGGTCGGGGAAATAGAACGTGTCGTGCATCGCCCGCGCCGGGTGGCTCTCGGGCATGTTGAGCGCGGTGAAGTTGTGCCAGTCGTCCTCGATCTCGGGACCGGTGGCGACGGCAAAGCCCATGTCGGCGAAGATCTCGGCCAGTTCGTCCATGACCTGTGCGATCGGATGCACCGAACCGCGCGGCATTTCGGGCGCGGGGAGCGAGAGGTCGACCGTTTCGGCCGCAAGCCGCGCCTCGAGCGCCGCGCCTTCGAGCGCTTCCTTGCGCCCGGCCAGCGCCTGCGTCACCGCCTCGCGCAGCGCGTGGATCTTCGGCCCCTCGGCCTGCCGCTGCTCGGGGCTCATCGCCCCCAGCGTCTTGAGCAGCGCCGAGACCGACCCCTGCTTGCCCAGCGCCTCGACCCGGATCGCCTCGATCGCAGCGGGATCGGCCGCCGCGGCGATGCGAGCGAGGAGGTCGTCACCAAGTTCCTGGATATTGTCCATCATTCGTCATTCCCGCGAAGGCGGGAACCCATCTCCTGCCCCAACCTCAGTCGATCCGCCGCGAAGGCAAGCAATCGAAGCCCAGATCCACCGCCAGGTCGCGCCAGTCCGGATTGGCCTCCTCGATCAGCCGAATCTTCCATGCCCGATTCCATTTCTTGATCCGTTTCTCGCGAGTGATCGCGTATTCCATCGTCGCATGCTGTTCGAACCAGACGAGGCGACGCACTCCGTAGTCGCTGGTGAAACCTTCGATCAACCCTTCCCGGTGCTGGTGCAGCCGTTGCAGCAGGTTCGATGTCACGCCGACATAAAGCGTGCCGTTGCGGTGCGAGGCGAGCAGGTAGACCATCGGATTGAAGTCGTCATGCATCGGCCGGCTCGGGAGATGGCTTCCCGCCTTCGCGGGAATGACGAGGGGTTGGTTGTCGATCAAAGAAAAAGGGGGTGCGATCCCTTCGGACCGCACCCCCTTTCCGAAACCCGGAAGGCCGGCCCTCAGGCCGAAGGCAGCGCCGCCTTCGCCTGCGCGATGACGGCGGTAAAGACGCCCGCTTCGTTCATCGCCAGATCGGCCATCGCCTTGCGGTCGAGCTCGATGCCGGCCAGCTTGGTGCCGTGGATGAACTGCGAGTAGGTCAGGCCTTCGGCCCGGACCGCGGCGTTGATGCGCTGGATCCACAGGGCGCGGAAGCTGCGCTTCTTAACCTTGCGGTCGCGATAGGCGTACTGGCCGGCCTTTTCGACCGCCTGCCGCGCGACGCGGATGGTGTTCTTGCGGCGGCCGCGATAGCCCTTGGCCTGCTCGAGGATATTCTTGTGCTTGGCGCGGGTGGTGACACCCCTTTTGACGCGTGCCATGGTTCAGTACTCCTCAGTTCAGCCCGTAGGGCGCCCACTTCTTGATCACCTTCGCATCGGCGTCGGAGATCACTTCGGTGCCGCGGTTCTGGCGGATGTACTTGCCGTTGTGGCTGATCAGGCGGTGGCGCTTGCCGGCGACGCCGTGCTTCACCTTGCCGGTGGCGGTGAGCTTGAAGCGTTTCTTCACGCCGCTCTTGGTCTTGAGCTTGGGCATTTTCGTCTCCTGTCTGGGACACGTCCGACCAGCCCTGGCAGCCCTTACAGCCAGGCCGGCGGCTCGATTCCGTGTCGTTGAAGCGCGCGCCTTTAGTGCGCCTTGGCGCGAAAGGCAAGCGCGGGCGTGGTCAGCTCTCGCGCAGGCCGCGGAACTGCGCCAGCCCCTGCCCGTCCAGCCAGGCGCGGAAGTCGCCCTCCGGGATCGGCCGCGCGCCGTCGGGCAGCGGGCGGTTGAAGACATAGGCCTGGGCCGCCTGCTCCGCGCCGTCCGGACCGCGCACCGCGACGGGCAGGCGCAGGTAGAGCGAGGCTTCGGGCCGGGCCGGATCGAAGTCCTCGTAGGCGTCGAGCCGGGCGAGATCGGCGGCGGTGAAGCTTTCGCCCGCGGCATAGAGCCGGCCGTGGACCTCGCCCTCGCCCGGCAGCAGTGCCGGGTACCAGCCTTCGGGATCGGGCACGCCGTGCAGCGCGCCCCGCGCCGTGGCCGGGCCGACCAGCTCCAGCTTCTCGTGCACGAAGCGGGCGACGGGGTTGTCGCTGCCCGCCAGCAGCGTGCCGTAGAAGAAGAACCGCACCGCGGCCGCTCAGTGCCCGCAGGCGAGCGCCGCGACCACGTCCTCGAGCCGCGCCGGGTCGCCCAGTGCCAGCACGTGCCCGGTCGAGCCGGCGTGGAGCGGGTCGCCGCTCCAGTCGCACATCGTCCCGCCGGCGCCTTCGACCACCGGCACCAGCGCCGCCCAGTCGTGGAGCTTGAGCCCCGCCTCGCAGACCAGGTCGATATGGCCCGAGGCGAGCAGCGCATAGTTGTAGCAGTCGCCGCCCATGACCATGCGCTTGTGGTCGGTCCTGGCGGCCAGGCCCATGAAGTGCCCGCCGTCGTGATCGTCGAAATAGTGCGGCCCGGTGGTCGCCAGCGTCGCGTCGGCCAGCCGGGGGCAGGCGCGGGTGCGGGCGGGCTGGCCGTTGAGCGTGGTCGGCCGCCCGGTCGCGCCGACCCAGCGCTCGCCGAGGATCGGCTGGTCGATCACGCCGAGCACCGGCCAGCCTTCCACCACCAGCGCGATCAGCGTGCCGAAGATCGGCCGGCCGACGAGGAACGAGGCGGTGCCGTCGATCGGGTCGAGCACCCAGCTCCGGCCCGAGGACCCCGCGCTGGCGCCGAATTCCTCGCCGATCACGGTGTCGCGCGGGACTTCGGCCTTGAGAATGCGGCGCATCGCTTCCTCGGCGGCGCGGTCGGCCAGCGTGACGGGAGTGGCGTCGCCCTTGCGCTCCGACGCCAGGCCGCTGCGGAAATGCGGCCGGATCGCCGCCGCGGCCGCATCGGCGAGCCGCTGGGCGAGAGCGATGTCGGCCTCGAGGTTCATCAGTCGATCAGGCCCCTAGTCGAACAGGCTCGAGACCGAGCTTTCGTCGGCGATGCGGCGGATCGCCTCGCCGATCAGCGGGGCGATGGTGAGAATGCGGATGCGGCCCGAATCCTTGGTCGCGTCGGTGGCGAGGATCGAATCGGTGATGACCAGTTCCTTGAGCGCCGAATCGTTGACTCGCGCCACTGCGCCGCCCGACAGCACGCCGTGAGTGATATAGGCCGCGACGCTGGTCGCGCCGGCATCCATCAGCGCCTGGGCGGCGTTGCACAGCGTGCCGCCCGAATCGATGATGTCGTCGATCAGGATGCAGGCGCGGCCCTTGACGTCGCCGATGATGTTCATGACCTCGGACTGGCCGGGCCGGTCGCGCCGCTTGTCGACGATGGCGAGCGGCGCGTTGTCGAGCCGCTTGGCCAGCGCCCGGGCGCGGACGACGCCGCCGACGTCGGGCGAGACCACCATCAGCGACTGGTCGCCGTAGCGCGCCTGGATGTCGGCGGCCATCACCGGCGCGGCGTAGAGGTTGTCGGTCGGGATGTCGAAGAAGCCCTGGATCTGCCCGGCGTGGAGATCGACCGAGAGCACGCGGTCGGCGCCGGCCTCGGTGATCAGGTTCGCCACCAGCTTGGCCGAGATCGGCGTGCGCGGGCCGGGCTTCCGATCCTGCCGGGCATAGCCGAAATAGGGGATCACCGCGGTGATCCGCTTGGCCGAGGCGCGGCGCAGCGCATCGGTGCAGATCAGCAGTTCCATCAGGTTGTCGTTGGCCGGGAAGCTCGTCGGCTGGACCACGAAGACGTCCTCGCCGCGCACGTTCTCGTGGATCTCGACGAAGATCTCCTCGTCGGCGAAGCGCCGCACGCTGGCGTCGGTCAGCGGCAGCTCGAGATAGGCCGCGATCGCCCGCGCGAGCGGCAGGTTGCTGTTGCCGGCCATGATCTTCATTGCGCTGCCCTTCCCCGGTCGCTTGCCTCAGCGCGAGCCTCTAGCCGAGAGTCGCGGGAATGCAATATTGCGCGGCGCGAAGCGGGGGATTGCTGGGAGTTCCTCCCCGGCACGGGGAGGGGGACC